>CAZFUR010000049.1:0-9168 GCA_964522245.1 uncultured bacterium
TTGCTTTCCAATTCATTTTTAAAAGGCAGATTTTGTCAATCAAAAAATCAAAAAAACGAACTCAAGAAGAAGAACAACAACGCCTATACTATGTAGGGATAACACGTGCCAAAGAAAAATTATATATAACAGGCAAAAAATTGGATACATTCAAAAATATTCTGGAGGAATGCCATCCAAACTCATGGAAACTGATAACGGATATCCCCGAAATAAAAAAGAAAGACACTTATAGCCGTTTTGATACAGATAAATTTAAAGAACAACTATTAACTATAAAAACCAATCTGGAAACAAAACCTGAAATTTACAAACCGACTACCGAGCCTTTGGTTTTGTCTTGCTCAACATTGCATGAATACGAAACCTGTCCGTATAAATTCTATCTTAAATATGTTCTAAAAATACCGCAGACCACACAAGAACAAGTCAAACCGGCAATAAAGTGGAATATTTTGGGCACTGTCGTACATGAATCGATTGAAGAATACGCTCTTTATAACGGAAATATATCGTTGGATAAGATTATCGACAACAAAATATCCGATTTTGACGAAACGGAAGTCCCAAAAAAAATCGTCACAGAAGCTTTAGAATATTACAAAACAACACCGTATTACTCCGATAGCTCTAAAGAATTTTTTGACGAGTTTCCTTTTACGATAAAAATAGGAACTACAGAGCTGAGGGGACAGATAGACAAATTGTACATAAATAATGATTCCTGCACCATCATAGATTACAAAACAGGATACAAAAGCGTTGCTGAAAAATACACGTTGCAAATGCGATTGTACGCCCTTGCATGCCAAACCCTTTTCGGTCTGAAAAACCTGAAAGCGGAACTGGTGTTTCTAAACCAAAAACGGATTGAGACGATCGAAATAACCGAAAAAGATATCCAATCCTGCAAAGATTATATCTTAGAAATCTCCCAAAATATCATAAACAAAACCGTTGCCCCCAGAAAGTCTCAACAATGTTCGTTTTGCCAATTTCAAGATCAATGCTATGGACAAGCCAAACCCTCACGGATAAAAGATACTGTTTCTTATTACAAACATTTCTACGATCTGATCGATTTAGAAGAGAAAACCTGTCTGGATAATTCCGATAACCTTATAAAATACCCTATAGAATTTATCGAATCCCAAAAGGTCACCAAAGAGAACAACGACCAAACAATAATTTTTCGAGCAAAAACCTATTCTTTAAAAAATCGTCGCGGCGATTTCATCAAACTGTTCGGCTCAAAAACCGACACCATAACAGCACAGATAACAAATATTTCGTCAGATACCATATCCGTAACATCAAACGAAACAAAAAACTGGGCGACATTCAAAGAGTTCGCAGAGTGGATAAATCCCCTACCATTTTCTAGAATGAAAGATAATATTTTAGATTTTATAAAACAAGATTCTCCACTAAAAAACATTATTCTGGAAAAACAATTGCCACAAATATCCACCGCTCACCCTGATCTTTCCAAATCCTCCGCCCTACTGGATAAGTTTCAGAAAAAAGCTATCCGCAAAGCAATGAATAATCAGGATATTTTAATCATTCACGGTCCTCCCGGAACGGGAAAAACCGTCACTATCGCCCATATAGTAGATGAATTGCTCCAAAGGGGGGAGAAAGTTTTAGTCTGCGCATATACTAACAGATCGGTTGACACAATTTTGCTGAAAATATCCGATATGGTCGATAACCAAAAGATCGCTCGGCTCGGCAGAATGAGTGTGGTAGACCATAAACTCGCAGAAATAACCATAGATGAATCGACTCCATCCGACCAAATATCGATTGCCCTGAAAGATAAATCTGTCGTCGCGGTAACCTCTGCGGGAATCCACAAAAAACTGTTTCAAACAGATTTCGATACCGCAATCATCGACGAGGCAAGCCAAATGCCCGAACCATTCGCAATCGGGGTTTTGAACCGATCAAAAAAACTCATTTTAGTTGGGGATAACAAACAGCTCCCCCCAATAATCACCGATACAACCGCCCAAGAAAAGGGATTAAACATAAGCCTATTTGAAAGATTAAAAACCTATTTCGATAAAAATTCCGCCGAATCGGTAATCATGCTGGAAAACCAGTATCGCATGAACGAGGAACTGCTCGATTTCCCTTCAAGATTTTTCTATGACAACTTGTTAAAGACAGGTAATAGAAAAACTGCGAAAAAAAGGATATTTTATCCTGACAAAAAAAATGTTCTCGATGAGAAATGGCTGGTTTCCGTTCTTGATGCAAATAAACCGCTTGTTTATCTGCAAACTGAAGACGACAATTCACATATTTTTTCTATATCACAGATAGTTAAAAACGGTCTCCTTAAATATGGAGTTTCCCCCCATGAAATAGGGATAATATCTCCGTTTAGAAAAGAGGTTGCATCACTGCGAAAAGAGCTACCTGTAACAGGGCTAGAGATCGATACGGTAGATAGGTTTCAAGGTTCGGATAAAGAAGTAATTATCCTCTCTTGCCCCACGGAAAACGGATCTGTGCCTAAACTGATCGCCGATCCGAACAGGCTGAATGTTGCGTTAACAAGAGCAAAATCCAAACTTATTCTGGTCGGAGCGCAACCGAATTGTACGGACGAATCTATCATCTTTATAAAATTACTGCGATATATTAAAGAAAATGCCCTGTCTTTAGAACACAAAAGGGATCAATCGTAAGTTTTGAATTGTTTTTGCCGTAAAATATGATATAAGTTTTCTTACGCGGTATCTAAAGTGAAACATAAGGACTGTTGATGATAAAATCTATCGGTAAAAAAAAGTTGCTCCGTGTATTGAGAGACCAAGAGTTATCTCCCCGTCTCAAGCTTGAGATAAAACATATAATAAACCGATACAACCTGTCAAAAAAAGAGATCATAGATACCGTCCACCAAGCAATAGATTTCTGGGACGATTTAAGAGAATATAACAATTCAGCCGCGCTAGAATCGTATTTTCTGAAAAACTTAACACCAAATGATTCAAACACCGCTAAGAGCGAAGAGAAAACCTATCGTAGTTACCTGCAATCCACTGAACAATCAAAAGAAACCAAACCTGATAAAACAAAATCTAAAAAAAGCACTACTCAAAACGATGACAATGACTTCTTTTTCGATGATGATGTCACCTACACGGGTTTATTTAAGACAAAAGACCCGCACGGAATAAAAGACCATCTGATTTTGGGCGAAGATGAATATGATAAAAAAAGAAACCGATGTTTATTTAAAGTATGCCTGATGCTTGCTTTTCCAATATGCCTGACACTGTTTATGGGTATAGATCTTATGCTTGGTCAGTTTGATTTTAAGTTACCTTTAATCTGGATGATGTCATCTGTTTTGGTTTTATCTGTGGTAACGGGTATCCTGTTTTACAGCATATTAGGACCCCGCGACCTAACATGGCCTTATGATAGAGTCATAACGTGGTCGTATTCGCTTAACACCGTCTACCTGTGCGCATTTTTAATGTTTCTCGCAATTCATATATATATAAACAAAGATAGCGACTACAAAAAAGATAACCGTTTTTATTTTAGAACCGATACTTTTGAGAGTTTCGTCACCAAAAACCCCGAAAACGCCGAGGGTCACATGAAACTCGCCTATGCCCACATGAGCAACGACAACTATGAACAAGCCTTGAAAGAGGTTAATAAAGCCTTGGAACTAGACTCAAGTTTAGACCCGGCAAACGATCTAAAAAACGCTATAATCGGAACTTTTATGATAAACAGAGAAGCCGTGATAAGGTTCTCAAACGGTATGATGTATTTTTTTATAAAACAAAACAAAGCCGCCCTCGCAGAATTCAAAGAAGCGATAAAACTTTATCCGCAATTTGCCACCGTTCATTACTATATGGCATATATTTACTTCTCCGAGAGAAATTATGAAAAAGCATGGGAATCCGCCCTAAAAGCTCAAAACGCTCAGTATCCCAAAGCAAAAAGCCTGCTGATGGAACTACAGAAATATTTTTCTCTCCCCCCGATATAATATTTCGGGTTGAATCACAAATAAAGATCGTTTTACCCTCATCTAGCAGGAAAGATCTGTTGACGCAATATCAATCTTGTGATAAAATGCGTCCCTTTAATTCACACAGTATAATCGCTAATTTGGAGACCGATCGTAAAATGATTCCACGATATACGTTGCCGGATATGAACAATATTTGGTCTGAGGAAAACAAGTTCAAAACATGGTTAAAAATAGAGGTGTTAGCCTGTGAGGCGTTGAATAAACAAGGGGATATCCCCGATGAAGACCTGAGAAATATTCAGGAAAAAGCCGATTTTTCCATTCCCAGAATTAACGAAATAGAAGCCGTGACACACCATGACGTGATAGCTTTTTTGACGAATGTCGCCGAATATGTAGGTCCGTCATCAAGATATATACATATGGGGCTTACGTCGTCGGATGTGCTGGACACCTGTCTGGCTGTACAGATGACACAAGCGTGTGACCTGATTATAGATAAATGTCAACAACTGGTAGAAACCACCGTCAAAAGGGCTAAAGAATATAAAATGACCCCGATGATCGGTCGGTCTCACGGTATACACGCCGAACCGATCACATTCGGGCTGAAACTAGCTTTGATGAAAGACGAACTTTGCAGAAACATCGAGCGGATAAAATTCTCCAGAGATCAGATTGCCGTAGGTAAACTTTCAGGTGCCGTCGGCACAAATGCGCATCTTAGTCCTGAGGTCGAAAAATACGTATGCGAAAAATTAGGTTTAAAACCGGCAATATTGTCTACTCAGATCATACAGCGTGACCGGCACGCTTTTTTTCTTAGTGTCCTTGCCTGCTTAGGAGCGACTCTTGAAAAGTACGCCGAGGAGATACGCAACCTTCAACACACAGAAATACGCGAAGTTGAGGAATCTTTTGCCAAAGGACAAAAAGGATCATCAGCGATGCCTCACAAAAGAAACCCTATCATTTGCGAAAGGGTATGCGGGCTGGCTCGTCTTTTGCGCACAAACGCTCTTGCCGCTTTAGAGAATGTATCGTTATGGCATGAAAGAGATATATCTCATTCATCCGTAGAAAGAGTAATATTGCCCGACAGCACAAACATAACATACTATATACTGGATAAGTTTAATAGAGTCATAGACGGTCTACTGGTTTACCCTGAAAACATGACCAAAAACCTAAACATCACTCAAGGACTAATCTACTCGCAGAGGATTCTTCTTGAACTTGTAAAACGTAACGTCACTCGTGAAGACGGTTATAAAATTGTCCAACGCAACGCAATGAGAGTGTGGATGGAGGGAAAAGATTTCCTTCATTATCTTTTAGACGATAAAGAATTGACCAAAATATTGTCGCCTCAAGAAATAAAAGACTGCTTCGATCTGGATTACCATTTTAAATATGTTGATGAAACTTTCGAAAAGTTGGGAATAAATTAGATATAAAGGAGATGTTAATGGAGTTCAAAGTCAATATAGTCGTCACGCTAAAACCGAGTGTGCTGGACCCTCAAGGCAACACAATGAAAGAAGCTCTCCACTCAATGGGATACAATAATGTTGATGATGTCAGAACAGGAAAATTTATGGAGATTATCATAAAAGCCGAATCAGAAACAAAAGCTATTGAGCAAACTCATGAAATCTGCAATAAACTTCTTGTTAACCCTGTTATCGAGACTTACCGACTCAACATAACCACACTATCAGACGAGGTGTCGGCATGACAAGATTCGGAGTAGTTGTTTTCCCCGGTTCAAACTGTGATTATGACTGTTTGTTTGCTATAAAAAAGTTTTTCTCCGAAAAAGTAGAGTTTATATGGCATAAATCAACCGATATCCACAATCTGGATTGCATCGTTTTACCCGGAGGATTCTCTTACGGGGATTATTTGAGAACAGGCGCTATCGCTCAGTTCTCTCCGGTGATGGAACAGGTCAAGGCTTTTGCCGCAACGGGTAAACCTGTAATAGGTATCTGCAACGGGTTCCAGATACTCCTCGAGTGCGGTCTTCTACCGGGTGCGATGTTGCACAATAAAACTGTCAGGTTTATTTGTAAATATGTTAATATAAAAACTGTAAACACGTCTACTCCATTCACCTGTGATATTAATCAAAACCAAGTTTTGAGAATCCCCATCGCTCACGGAGAAGGAAACTATTTTATAGATCCCGATCAACTTGAAGAATTAGAGAAAAATAACCAGATCGTATTTCAGTATTGTGACGAAAACGGCAAAGTATCCGATCAGGTTAACCCTAACGGAGCAGTTATGAATATAGCAGGTATTTGCAACAAAAAAGGCAATGTATTGGGAATGATGCCTCATCCGGAAAGGTGCTGTGACCCGAGATTGGGTTCAGCGGACGGGAAAAAAATATTCGAATCAATAATAAAATCGTCAAAAATTTTTCAATAAAAGGGTTACGATGAAAGAACAAAAAGTTACTCCCGAAATCGTCAAAGAACACGGTTTGACGGAAGAAGAATTTTCTAAAGTATGCAAAATTTTAGGCAGAGAACCTAATTTTACCGAGCTTGGTGTTTTCTCGGTTATGTGGTCTGAACATTGCAGTTACAAAAACTCAAGGCATTGGTTGAAAAAGTTCCCCACAACCGGCAAAAACGTGATGGTCAAAGCCGGCGACGAAAATGCAGGTATAATAGATATCGGTG
Organism: uncultured bacterium; assembly: GCA_964522245.1. Taxonomy (GTDB): domain Bacteria; phylum Auribacterota; class Auribacteria; order Auribacterales; family Auribacteraceae; genus CAZFUR01. The sequence goes on from CAZFUR010000049.1 coordinate 6,706, forward strand.
ACGGATTAGCTACATCTTTTAAGATAGAATCTCATAATCATCCGTCAGCGGTTGAACCTTTTCAAGGCGCCGCCACAGGTATCGGCGGGATAATCAGAGACATTTTTACCATGGGCGCAAGACCGATCGCACTGATGAACTCTTTGAGGTTCGGTGATCTGTCGGCACCAAACGTAAAACGCCTTCTTGACGGTGTTGTGCGGGGAATAAGCCATTACGGGAACTGTATAGGTATCCCTACGGTAGGCGGTGAGATTTATTTTGACCCGACTTATGAGGGCAATCCACTGGTAAACGTTTTTTGTCTGGGAATAGTCAAACATGACGATATAGCACTCGGTAAAGCATCGGGTGTCGGAAATAGTGTCTACTATGTAGGTGCCGCCACGGGCAGAGACGGTATACACGGTGCTACTTTCGCGTCTGAAGAGTTGGATGAAAACTCGCAAGACCGACGACCGTCCGTTCAGGTAGGTGATCCGTTCATGGAAAAACTGTTAGTGGAGGCCTGTCTGGAACTGCTTCAAACCGATGCGGTAGTGGGTATTCAGGATATGGGTGCGGCAGGGCTTACATGTTCAATATGTGAAACAGCCTCAAGAGGTGATTCGGGAATTGTGGTAGACCTTGGCTTGATCCCTCAAAGGGAAAAAGGAATGACTCCTTACGAAATTCTGTTGTCGGAATCGCAGGAACGTATGCTTGTAATTGTGGAAAAAGGCAAGGAAAAAATTGTCGAAGCTATCTTCGAAAAATGGGATCTGCATGCAGTAAACGTAGGACAAGTCAGCGATGACGGTCTTATGAAAATAAACTGGCATGGCGATACGGTTGTAGAAATACCCGCAAAACAGCTTGCCGATGACGCTCCTCTGTATATAAGAGAAGATCAGGAACCGGAATATTACCAAAAACTAAGGAATATCGATATCTCCTCCGTAAAAGAGCCCGACGACCACAACGATATTCTGCTACGACTATTATCGAACCCATCTATATCCAATAAAAAATGGGTTTATGAACAATACGATCATATGGTGAGAACCAATACCGTAGTCTTACCGGGGCGCGCAGACGCTGCTGTTATAACAATCAAAGGAACAGATAAAATGTTGGCTATCTCAACCGACTGCAACGGCAGATACTGTTACCTTGATCCTTATCAGGGTGGAATGATAGCATTTGCCGAATCGGCACGCAACGTTATCTGTTGCGGAGCGAAACCATTGGCTATAACGGATTGCCTCAACTTCGGCAACCCGATGAAACCTGAGATATTCTGGCAATTTAAAAACTGCGTAGAAGGTATCATAAAAGCGTGTAAGGTATTTGATGTGCCTGTAACGGGAGGTAACGTAAGTTTTTACAACGAAAATCCAAACGGCGCCGTCGACCCGACCCCTGTAATCGGAATGGTTGGAATCATAGATAACCCGGATAACATGACAACCGCCGGATTTAAAGATGACGGAGATACAATAATTCTTATCGGCAACATCGAAAGCAGTATCGGAGGAAGCGAATACCTGCAGAATATTCACGCAATAAAAGGAGGTATACTGCCGGATTTCAATATAGCTTTTGAAAAGAAAGTTCAAGATTTATGCCTGCAATTGATAGAACAAGGCAAAGTCAAATCCGCACATGACATATCGGAGGGCGGTTTGGCTGTGGCACTAGCGGAATCTTGTATTATCGATTCTGACGAAGGAAAAATCAGCGGAGCCGATATACAACTGCCGGAATCCCTAGACAGACTAGACGGTGTTCTTTTTGGAGAAGCCCAATCTAGAATCATCATCTCAACCGATGAGAAAGATACCGAATCAGTTACACAATTAGCAAAAAAAGCAGGCGTTCCAATATCAATTTTAGGGAAAGTCAAACAAGGAACTCTAACAATTAGACAAAATAATGTTAAGATAATAGATCAGCCGGTAAAATCATTGATTGATGCATGGAAACCTGTACTCGATAATTGCATGGCTTGACACAAGGAGGATACGTTTATGTCTCACGATAAACCTCGTGAAGCGTGTGGCGTTTTTGGGATTTACGGTCACAAAGAAGCTACAGTACTAACATATTTAGGTTTATACGCTCTTCAACACAGAGGACAAGAAAGTGCCGGTATCGTCTCCAGCAACGGCAAAAATTTTTTCGTATACAAAGATATGGGACTGGTCAGCAAGGTTTTTAAAGAAAAACATCTCAAAAACCTCATAGGTAACCGCGCAATAGGACATGTCAGATACTCCACCACCGGATCAAGTCTGCTCGTGAACGCTCAACCACTTGTCATAAATTACCATTTCGGCACAATGGTAATAGCCCACAACGGTAACCTGACAAACGCAGGCGAACTCAGAGACTATCTGGGTAACCTAGGATCGATCTTTCAAACATCTACCGATAGCGAGATAATAGTCCATCTTGCCGCAAAACCAACGGTCGATAAGAAAA
>CAZFUR010000050.1:0-9106 GCA_964522245.1 uncultured bacterium
ACTGTTACACACAAACATTTTTTGGGGTTCTATTTATATGAAAAAATTTTTCCTGTTGGGAATTTCCATATACCTATTTTTGATAACGGATGTTTCTGTCTCAAAAGAACAGGAGATCATAGATTTATCCGTACCGGAAAATTATGGATCCATAAAAGAAAAGTCCTTATCCAACAATAACCTTCTTCCTTCAGTAATCTTCATTCAAGATATACACACAAGCGTATCGGCTCAAAAACATCTATCGGATATAATACTCTACCTGCACAAAAAATATGGTATTTCAAATATCGGGATAGAAGGCGCCTCCGGTAATATTGATACGTCTGAGTTATCTATTTTTCCCGATAAAACAGTCAAAAAGTACGTTGCCGAATATTTTTGTAAAAAAGGTAAGATTGATGGCGCTGAATATCTATCTATTGTCGAAAACAACGGACACGGCAACAACATATTCAGACTTTTCGGAATAGAAGATCCGTTTCTGTACAAACAGAACTTAAATGCTTACATATCCTCTTTACCTCACAAACAGGTATTAACCGACTTTGCCGAATCTCTATCTAAAACCATCAGTTCACTAAAACCGCATATATACTCAAAACAGCTATTAAGTTTTGATAAGATTATTAGCTCCTTTTACAAAAACGAACAAGATTTCGTATCATACTGTAAAAATATTGTAGCGTTTGCCGATCTTCACAACGTCAAACATGATAAATCATCTAATTTGACAAAACTGCTCGAAACTGCCGACATGGAAAAGGGTATCGACTTTAACAGAGCAGACTCGGAACGTTCGCACGTTGTACTTGACCTATCAACCCGTCTTCCGCAAAAAGAATCGTCTTCTTTACTGCGCAAAGAACTCTTATTTAAATCAAAACAGATTCCCCTCAAACAATACATTTCTTACCTTGACGATCTTTTTATCCGCTACGATTACGATATAACCCCGTATACAAATCTAAAAAAATTCATACACTACGTTAACCTGTACTCCCAAATAGACAAAACCGCCATAATGGAAGAAACAACCGTTTTGGAAAATCGTATCTATACAAATCTGATATCAACCGTCCCGCAACAAACAGTATACGATATCTCCATATACGCGAATCTAATATCAAAATTCGCGAACCTTCAGATGTCACGCAGATATTTTGACCGATATATCCGACTCAAGAGAAAAATAGATCTCGTTTCGATGATAAAATTCATTGCGAATCAAAATCTAAAATACAGATTAGAACAGTCATTTGATACAGACACGACAACCGTCGAACTTGTACTGAAAAACTTTGAGGATTTTTATAAAACCGCTCAATTGCGGGAACACAATATGGTGACAAATCTACTTAAACTTATGAATACCGACAACAGACCCATCATACTGGTTGCGGGCGGATATCATTGCGAGGGGATCACATCGACATTGAAGGCTAAAAACATCTCTTATCTGGTGATAACGCCTTCGACTGCAAAAGATAACTCTTCCATCCCATACCTGTCTTTGTTGAACAACTTTAAAACGCCTCTAGAAGAACTCATCGCCGCAAGTACCAGCACACTCAAACTTGCTTCATGGTTGGCGGTTGATCCACTAGGTCAAGAAAACCTTAAAACAATTCTCATGACAAAGATGAAAACCCTTTTGACCACAACAAAACTACATATCCTGTATAAAAAAATGGTCTCCGAACAACCGGATCTTAAAAACGATACCAAGTTTCGGGAAACCATTCAGAACAATCTTAAAAACGCTATCAACAACATCATTTTGGCAGCAAACTATGAAGACGTTTTACAAATAGATTCACTAGAAATTTCCGATACCGGTTTATCCGCTCAGATCACTTTTCTGAGTAACGGTCAGCCGTTTGATACGGTGGGTGTACTATTCTCTGAAACCGACGATTCCTCTTTACGTCTTAGCGATGAGAACAGAGAAAACCTTCTGGAGTTGGTGAACATCACAACAGGACTGAGTGAAGAGTTTCTGGACTACGCCGGATATTTTTCTCTTAGAGTAAAATCCACTATAATAAAGATATTGATTCTAAAAAAACTGTCTACAGAAAATCAAATCGACCTTGCCCTATTGACCAGAGACATCAATCTTGCCATTGGCGATAACCATATAGAACAAAGTCATGTTTTAAACGGCATAAATGATCTTATACAAAAAAAGTTGGTTACCGCAAAAAAGGACAACGATAAAACCGTCTATTCCATACACAAAAACACTCTAATTGATGACGTTTTAGATATTTTGTCAGACAACAACTACTCCTCAACTCAAGAAGTCGGCACGATCATAATAAACACAAAAAACCTTCCTGCCCGTTTTAAAGACAAATACCCCAATTTGTGCGACAAAATATCGTTAATAACGGTTGACGCTACAATTGGATTTTCCGCATTGTTTGAGACAATTTCTCAAATATTAAAACAAGAACCTAATCTTAAAAACGATACCCTCACAGCATCAAAAAGATCTTATCCCGTCGGGGTTGAGTGGATAAAGAATCTGGACAACAATTCTTTTTCGTTACACATAAAAAAAACATCCCCCTTATTAAACCACAAAAATGACACTACCCCCGTATCAACACAAGGGTTTCTATTAAAAGATAGTGTCAAAATTGAAGATTACACGCCTCATCCCATGAAAAAATCAGATGCTGACCTATTCATGTTGGCTCAACTAGGTGATACATTATCGATGGAAAAACTTCTAAAAAAATATCATTTTATAGTAACAAAGTTAGCGAAAAAAAGGTTTTATTCCTTTAAAAACTCCGCTTTTGCTCAAAACGGATTAGAGCTTCAGGACTTCATATTGTCTGGACAGATGGCATTATCCATAGCGATAAAAATGTTTGATCCATCTAGAGGCGTTCCATTCGAAGCTCTCGCGCAACGGGTAGTGTTTAATAAAATAGGCAGAGAGGTAAACGCTAATGCTACCTTAAAATTGCATACAAGAAAAAATGTGGGTATCATTCTATACGGGACTTATGCGTATGAAGAAAAATACGGAAAAAAACCGACGCCTGAGGAATTGGCAAAATACCTGAACAACGGCATGACACCAAAACTGATAAAAAAATCTCTAGAAGCACACAATAGTAAACCGGTATCAATAAACACCCCCGTATCTGATGACGCCAACGCATCCACCCTAGAAGATTTTTTAGCCGACGAGAAATCCAATACTTATCCCGACTTAATAACCATGAATGACACATCCGAGAGATTGCGTATAGCGTTATCATTCTTATCAGAAAGAGAAAGAGACATATTGAACAAACACATAATGCAAGAAGACGCTACACTAGACAATCTTGCTGAAAAATACGGGATCTCGAGAGAACGCACACGCCAGATAGAAAAATCGGCTCTTGAAAAGATAAAACCTATCATGGAATTTCTTCTGACTTCAGAGGGACATCTCTTGGATAAGCTATCTAAACAAATCAGGGACTTGGTAGAACGCTTACCCGCCCGTAAACGAGAAATAATATTGCTAGGTATTTCGGATTCATTATCAAACAGGGAAATCGCAAAAATACTAAACCTAGACTCAATGACAACAGCCAGAATTTACAAGGCATCCACAATGAAAGAATTGCTTGATAAAACACTGCTTCATTTTCAAGATAAACGTCACATTACGGATCTCATAATGAGTAAAAATGCCACATTTACACTTCTTGTGAGGTTTGCGATAAAACGTAATTACGATATGACCGACATTTTAACAGATTTAGCCAAAGAACAGATAAACTCGCCCATGTCGGATAAAGACCTAAAAAATCTTTTAAAAAATTACAAAAAATTTCTGACACCGCAAGAGCAGGAAATAATTCTACTAAAGTATCATTATAAGTTAAAAAACAAAGACTTAGAAGAGATTCTATCGCTAAACACACATGTGATAGCAAAAAAGTATACTCTAATTAAGAAAAAAATCCAATCCATCATAACCCTAAACGTTAATCTAAGCGATACGACAACTTCCCTATTTAAAGATTTTCTATTGAATGAAATAAACGATATGCCTCTTGAAAATAGAAATCTTTTTTTAGATATTTTCTACAACAATATGAACATGTATGAGCTTAAGAATAAGTACAAAATTTCTCAAAAAACCATCGCAAAAAGAAAAAAATACGCATTGACATCGCTATGCGAACTTCTGGCTAAAAAAAACAAACAACTGGATGTAGATCGTATACCTTTAGAAGATTTTAAATACCTTTCCGAACATCTGAAAAAAGACTCCTTTGAACCGCTTTTGAGGGCTCTTATTTACAACATCGACTTTGATGATTTTTCTCAAACGGACAAAATAGAACCGAAATACCAACTTGATCTTCTACTGAGTTTTTTAACTCCAAAAGAAAAAGAAATAGCCACACAAAATATTGATCTCGTAAAAAATCTGCTCCCCTTTGAAATAGATCAACAAGAACAGGAGGGGACTTTTCAGACAGATAGCTCAACCAAAACCCGTCTCCTAGAATTGGAAGAAAAGTATAATCTTGACGAATACCAAATAACACATTTTCAGAAAAACATAACAGAAAAATTAAAACCGATAGCCTCTTTTCTACCGGATATAAACCGTCACGAATTAAGCCTATTCAAAAAACTTCTGAACGAACGATTAAAAGAACTCTCGCTCCAAGAACAAGAAATACTCATCTTAACTTATGTTCAAGCTAAATCCGATGCACAGATAACCGCTCGATTGAACCTTGAGTCTGAATCGGTTTTATACAAAAGAAGAAAAGAGATTCTCAAAGAATTAAGGACTAAATTGTTACGTCATGGCATAGGAGAGCCTCATATAGCTGATTTTCTATCTGACGAAAAACATGATATTGGGATATTTTTGAATGCTTTTCTAGAATCTTACAGAGAAAATATGCTGGATACACTTGCTTTTTTCGCAATAAAAAAATTAAAATTTGATATTCCATACAATGATTTACGAAAATACTTAAGCGACTATAAAAATTTTCTGACACCCTACGAACAAGAATTAGTATCTCTTTTTAACAATGTTAAATTAACCTCTTCGCAAGTCGGCAAAATCACAAATCAACACATGAATGGGGTTACACAAAACTATCTATTGATCCAGAAAAAAGTCAAGGCGATTATATTATTTCGCAAAGATTTTGGCAAGTACGATACCGACATCCTCACAAAACCTATTCTAGATAGCATTAACAAATCAGATTTACAAAAACGCAACATTTTTCTAGATGGTTTGTACAACGGACTAACCGAGAAAAAAATTGTCCACAAATATGGCAAACACCGCACATGGGTATCTCACGTTAAAATAGAGGTTCTGGAGATATTGCGTGAGACTCTTTTGAAAAAATACCAAAAGATAAAAGAATCTATCGATCCTGAATACTCAAAACTTATTGAAGATCGACTGAAAAAAGATAATTTCGCCACATTCATGCAGGGTATAATATACTCCATAAAAGCTGATCAATTTTCTACACAACCTTACAGACCAAAAAATATGTCTGAGATAATAACAAAAATCACAAAAGAACAGATTCATCCAAAAATAGACCCATCCTACCTTAACGATCTGATAGAAGACGCAACGTTTTTTTCCCAACCTTTTTTTATAACTCAAACAAATTACGATATTTTCACCCGTCGATATACAGATGGCACAAATCAAGTACAACTTGCTAAAGAGTTTGACTTGCCTGTTAACAAAGTCCGTAATATTATCCGCTACAGGATTGAGTCTTTGAAAGATTTTTTTAGCGTGTACGAGAAATTAACCCCAAAAGAAGTCGAAACAGTCAGGCTTCTGATAGCGGAATCTATAACCGAAATGGAGTTTAGACGACAGCAAACGCTAATCTACTTCGCATATGATAAACTAAACTACATGCAGATAGAAAAAGCACGCGGTTTGCAAACAAAAGACCGATCGGCTCAAATGAAATTTCAACGCACATTCAATGATTTACAAAAGAGGCTTTTGTCAAAACTACCTTCACAGAAAACAAGAGATATTTTTAAAGGAAATGTCAAACACCTAAAATATTTCATACAAGGTATGGAACGTTCCATACCACGCAAATATTTTCGTGTACCGGAACTTGTTTTGTCTGAAGATAAACAAGATTTAGACACGGGAAAAACGCAAACCTACAAATACATATCAAAATACGACGATATTTTTCTAGAAAAATTGATTTCCAAAGTAAACACTTTTGATGATCAATCAAATGCAAAGGAGAATCTATCCGTCATACTAGATTCCCTATACGAAAAGAATCTGTTTCTTCTAAAACTGTATGCAAACAACGAACTTACTCAACAAAATATCCACAAACAAGATCCGTCTTTGAAATTAAATCGGGCACAACGGCAAATAAAGACATATACTACCAAAATAAATAAGTTCATAGATTTTTATAATCTGTTTTCCAAGAATGAATTGTCTTTTCTAATGAAAACTATTTCAGAGGTAATATCAGGATTACAGCCATCCTACAAATTTTCGTTAATACTTTGCTATTACGATAACCTTTCACTAAGACAAATGGCAGAGGCATCTGGAACACAATACGACTCAAACTACAATATGATTAGAGCAACTAATAAGTTAGAAAAACGTTTTTTAAAAGAACTGAGGTCAACTTCCCTTAAAGATTTTTTTGTCAACAACAGAGAAAATTTAAGATACCTAGTCCGTTCTTTAAGATTAGAGATTCCTCGTGAGAAGTTTAAAGTACCGACGGTTGACAAAGATAAGCTCAAACAACCCGACTCGGCAAAAGATTTATATAACTCTATGGGAACCGATGAAAAAACCTCTGTTTATCTAAAAATGAATCAAGCGATAAACGAGCTATCTTCCGATGATCAAACCGTAATAATCGCCTATTTTTATGATCATCTAAAAAAACCTGATATACAATACATATTCAATCTAGATACAAGTCATGAGAGTTTCAATAGGACTCTAAAAAAACTTCAATCGAATTTTGTATCTAAACTGACAGCAACCAGATTGAAAACCTTTTTTAGAGATAAAGATAATTTGGTCTATTTTCTGAACAATATGAGCACTATTATTCCCCGTTCACTACTAGACGTTCCTGTTTATGACCACAACGACGATTTAAAAATTTCTACTAAAAACAAAGATAATCCAACGCAAACTGAAGAAGAAAAAGCACAAATTTTTAAAGGCGGTTACAGCGAAAAAGATATAAACAAACTTTACTTCACTTTAGCCAACGACTGGAAATCTAATATTGATGATTTTAAAAAATATTTAGCGCAAATGCATAGACAAACTGAAACTCCGTTACCCAACCCCGTCGTTTTAGCAAATATTCCTTATTTCTCTGTGATAAATGAACTGAATACAACAGGTCAAGCAAACAAAATTCTGGATTATTTCATACAAATAACCAACACGATAGGACTAACTTTTCAGGAGAGGGCAACTTTATTTCACGTTTTGATAAAATCTCGTTTTCTCCATTTAAAAATTTCAAATCGAGATCAGATTATTTTGGATTTTGATACCATCGGATTTCGCCAAAACAAACCGTCTAACAACATAAAAGCCCGCAATCTCCTGATGGAACATCTAAAAATGCTTAAAGAAACCTATGATAAAAAAGGTCGATTATTTAATATAACCATGGTATCGAGCAAACTTACTACTCACCAGATGGAGATGTTTTTGCCTACACATCTTTTTGGTAATCTTTTAGGAAACAATATTTGGGGATACGATAAACTTCAATCTTTTGGTGAACCTTCTAGTCAAGAGACCTACATAAAACTTATGTTTTCCACACTGAAGAGAAATAATTCGGCTCCCGTGAATCTCAAAGTTTTTTCTGACAACCCGGATTTTGTAGACAGTGCTTTGTCGCTAGGATCCATATGTGCCAACCGTTACGGTTCAATATTTGACGCGTTAAAAACGTTTGCCAACATTCATCCCGATAAATCAGCGAATCTTGCGACATTAAAATCCGACACCGATATTCTTACTCTCTCAAAAGACAATCCTCAAGGTTACTTTGCCCTATCAGGTCATGAATTTTGCAATCCCGTCTCCGAGCAATCAAAACAAACCGTCAGGAACAAAAGACTTATTGACCGATCTATGTAAAATCGATTCTCTCGCTGATAACACTTGAATATTTGTCCAAAAAATGTATCATGAAGTGTTTTGTATTTATTTTTTATAAAAAATCAAGGTTTTACGATGAGAGATTACATAACCGACCTGACCGGAATAAAAGTAGGTCACTATACGGACAACAAAAATTATACGGGATGTACAGTAATTTTATCTGATACCCCCATAGTTTGCGGGGTGGATATCCGTGGCGGGTCTCCCGGCACCAGAGAGACAGCCTTGCTTGACCCTACCCGCACAGTGAGCACTGTAAACGCGATACTTCTAACAGGTGGCAGTGCGTTTGGTCTATCCGCCGCCGACGGCGTGATGAGATATCTGTGCGAACAGAATATCGGTTATGATACGGGTATAAATAGGATCCCCATCGTCCCGTCGGCAGTGATTTTTGATTTTCATTTAGGCAACGCTAATACCGCTCCCGACTCTGATTGCGGATACAAAGCCTGCCTCAATGCGTCTTCAGACAATACCGAACGGGGAAATATCGGTGTCGGCACGGGTGCGGTCATCGGGAAAGTGAGAGGATCGAAAAAAGCGATGCGTGGCGGATTGGGATCGGCAAGTATAAAATTATCGGACGGATTGACCGTCGGGGCGCTTGTTGTCGTTAATGCGTTTGGCGATATAATAGATAACAAAACGGGCAAAATCGTAGCCGGCGCAATATCTGACGACAACGATTTTCTAAACACATCGGAATACATTTTAAACGGCAACAAAATAAGTTGCTCAACTGGCAACACAGTTCTTGCGGTTGTAGCGACAAATGGCAAGTTCAGCAAATCCCAAACCACCCGAATCGCGCAGATGGCTCAAACAGGTCTATCCAACACAATTGTTCCGTCACACACCTCATTCGACGGAGATACCGTATTCGCTCTTTCCACC
>CAZFUR010000051.1:0-9000 GCA_964522245.1 uncultured bacterium
TACCATGCGTTTCTTTGTGGTTTTAGTTATCATTTTAGGTTTTAAATTTTTGATATTTTTCTCAAAACCTTCGGATTTGTAAAATTTTCCACCCGACCGATTCGCTATCTGTTCAAGACAATCCTGCCCGGCCGCTAAAAACTTAAATTCATCTGTCTGTTGATGAACAATTATCTCCATATTCGATTCAGAGGTATCTCCATTTGGTCTTATCGCTTTAATATTCAACGTGTACTTACCAGTTTTAGGAGGCAGAAAACCACCCCTAAAAACAGCCGATTCACCCACACCAGGCACCAAAAACAACTCCACCGATTCGCCTTTAGAATCAGTAACCGTAGCCACAACTTTAGCGTTTTTTGCATGGGAATACGTCCTATCCAAAACAATCACTTCGATAGGAATATTCTCTCCCAACAGAAAATTTATAGACGGGATATTTATCTGCATAAACGCATCTTGTGTTTTTGAAGCCAACCATCCTACAAGGTTGTGTATAAAAATCCCCAACGTATCTAGACCGTTATTTTGCGTTTCTATGTTCCATTTATAAAAACCGGTACCCGTCAGAACCGCCGATTTGCCGCCCCCTATATTGGACACCGCAAAAAGAGGATACTTCCGCCCTATCCGTGTTTGGGCTTCTAAAAACACCTGCGCACCCGATTTAGGTTGATACAGATATTCGATCTCGTCTAACGGCGGTAACGTAGAAAAATCTATCGTACGAAACAGATTCATCAAAAAAGGATGCGACCTTTTAAGGGCAGATGACAATATTTTGACAGGTTGCTCCGATTCTCTTTCCGATATTTTCAGAGGAAAAATCTGCTCAAACAGACAATTCTTTGTCTGCGCAACTCGGTCTATTCTACCCGCAAACAGAACACTATTCCCCTCATCTTTCAGAAACTTCCCGACAACGCTCGACAGGTCAGCATCAAACAAATCAGGGTCAACACCGTACAAAACCAATATATCTTTTTCTTTCAATTTTTCAGCCAACTCTTTTTGTTCACAAAAAGTACCGCCATCCAGACTAAAAAATTCCGGCGGTCCACCCCCAATCAGATTATAAACCGAAACGGACGAATTTTTTATACTCCTCAATTTTCTAAGCGTAAAAGCCATATCCCAGCAAGGTTTTCCCACAACCATAATTTTGAGGATATTTTTTTGAACCATGACCCCTATATTTTTGTTATTATTTGCCAAATAAGGCTCGTTCACCCCCTCTGCCGTCACCGAGAATTTGAAGTTACGCAACCCTACTTTTTTTGATGTTACGGAAAACACGGTTTCGGTTTTCTCTCCGAGAGAAAAAGTTTGTTTTTCTATTACTCTATCTGTTTCATCGGACGATACAATCGTGATTTTTGTATCGGGTGATATTTTTTTCGCGGAAATTTTGACAACAAAATCTATCTTCGAGCCTGCCTCTACAAAACTCGGAGCATCAATTTCATCTATCGCAAGATCAATCTGTTCTTGTGGATTACCGTACAACACCGTCGATACGGGATAGCGAAAAACCTGATTCGGATTTAAGTCGGATATCCGCCCATCCGACAACAAAAAAATTTCCGCCCGATTACCGTCGTCCATTTCATCGAACAGACTCTTCAAACAATAACACAGATCACTTTTAAAATCGTCCGCAACGACAGGCAACTTCAGGTTTCTTTTAATGGAACTCCCCACGCCCACAATTTCACAACTGCCTTTATATTTCGACAAAACATCGTTGACCGCCTCTATTCTAGATACCCCCTCAGGCAATACGTCTTTAATCCGCATACTCTGCGAACAATCAACCACAAAATAGTTTTTACGAGGAATAATTTTTGTTTCTTTAAAAACCCATACCGGATTAAAAATCAACCATATCAATATCGATATAGTCAAAAGTCTTATCAAGTTGAGAAGAACGAGTTTTTTTCTAGGAATACGATTCCTCATCTTGTAATAAACCAGCGGAAATATTATTAAAACCAGAAAATATATCATCTCACCCACTCATGTTTGCCACGATAAGTTCGCATAACGACAACAACACACACAACAAAACCAATATTTTGATTACATTATTGTTCCCTCGGCTCGGCGATGATTCCGTAAACATATCGATATAATCTATTGCATTATTTGTCAAAATTCCCGACAACCGTTTTTTTGAAACGACCGTCAAATCGCCTTCACCTAGAGGCAGATTGAAAGCGACTATTTTCTCTATCTTGTCATCTTTTATAAATTTATGATACCCCGCAAATGACGGTCTTATCGTTTCAACCCGGTACACACCGTCAACAAAAATACTGCTGAAATTTAAGATCGTTCCATTCGGTTTAACCCATTTTAACGTAAACGATTTTTTATCCGTCACATAATAATTAGAACCTATTTCTCTGATAAATGAATCGGGTAATCCCGTGTTATAAACCAAAAAATAATCTAATATCCTATGAAAAATCGGCAAAAAATATTCCGTGTTCACAATATTTGAGTATCTGCCTTTAGAATCGGTATTGAAGACAAACAATCTTCCCTTATTGACGATCAACTCTTCAAGCAAAACATTCCCGTTTTTATCCGCCAACAAAACATTACGATTATTTATCTGATCCAGAAACGGTCTGCTTTTATTAGGAAAATACCGTATTGCCTCAAACCCTTCTTCACCCATTTTCCTATATGGAGACAAAACAGGGTGATCAAAAACCACTTTTTCCACCGTAGCTATGGAAGTTTCTTCCGATATTTTATCAGGCGGATAAAATACGATACCGCACCCCCCCAAATAAAGTTTATCTAGAACATCCGCCTCCATACCGTCTTTATAATCAGGCACGACAAACATATCCCCCTCTATAATAGATTTATCATATTTGATAAACCGATCATCATTGGAAAAATATGTTTTAACGACCGTATCCACAAAAACAGATTTTTCACCCAAAATACAGACTGTTTTATTCTCATATACAGGTAAAACCAGTTTTAATTCGTTATCGATTGAGAAATCGGGATAATCAATAACCAGCCTAGCTTTTTGGGTTTTTGTTGAGCTCCTGTAGAAAAAGGTTCTGTCTATGGTCTTGTCCGACGGTATCGAAACAAGGGTTTCGTCGACCATCTTATCGTCGATAAAAAACCGTATAATCAGATCTTTTATTTCTGACCGACCGAAATTTCTAATCATCCCCACAACCGCATGTTTACTGTTTGCCTTAGCGAGTCTGTTTTGCAGTTTGTACCCCACAAACCCCACACCGTTAGTCGGCATACCTGACGGCACAACAAAACTCACCCCTACTTCTTCCAAAACGTCTACCTTGTTCATATCACCCCAATTACGCCATTGGTTGTCGGTATAAACGAGTAATTTTTTGGGTTCTTTATGCCATCGGCTAAAAAAGTCGCCCGCTACGGAGAAAACCTTTTGGGGATTGAATCTAAAATTTTGGATATGTATATTTTTTAGTTCCGTTAGAAGTTTTTCAGGGTTAGATTCCGCTTTGATTATTTTTGTCTCACCCTGATCGTTCATAAAGATCAGAGCGCAATTTACTGTAATCGGAAGAGCAAGAATATTGTCCGCCACAATCTGTTTCGCCTTTTTCAACAAAGAGGTTCCTTTAAAAACACAGTCCATGCTTCTAGAATTATCGATTGCGTAAACGACCACCGAATCCGGCGATACGGCATCGGACAATACCGCCCCCCTAAATACAGGTCTTGCCATAAGTATTATCAAAAACACCAACAACAACACCCTTAGTAAAAGAAGCAAAATATTAAAGATTTTTATCCGTGTGAAATTTTTTATTTTCGAATCTATCAACAGATTAAAGTATGAGAATTTTATATCTTTGACTTTCTTTTTACGCCAAAGATTCAGAAGAAAAGGAATCGCAATCAACCCACCAAACCATAAAAACCACGGATTAATAAAATGCATCTAAAAAGATTTCCTTCCTGCGAAAAATTTCCCTATCGCATCCTCGACAGGAATATCAGTACACATACGATTATAATCTATTTTGTCATGCCAACATTTTGTCTGATATGTATCGATATAATTCTGTAATCTTTTTTTATAATCTTTTCTTATCCGATCAGGGATAGCATAGAAATCACCGATCCCCTCCATATCTTTAAATCTGACGGTTCCCTGATAAGGCAGGTTTATTTCGTCAGGGTGGATTAAGTGCATAACGATAAGTTCATGTTTCATCCGCCGAAGACGTTTCAGATGATTTAATATTTTTGTCTGGTCGCCGATTAGATCGGATATCAGCACAACCAATCCGCGTCGTTTCATTTTTGAGGTTAAAAAGTCCAAACAATGATGGATATCCGTCGCCTCAGACGGGGTCAGGTTTTCCAAGGTATCGACAATATTCTGCAAATGCCCCAGATTATTGCGAGGCGGAATATAGTTTACGATTTTGTTATTAAACGTGAGTAACCCCACAGAATCATTCTGAGACAGCATCAGATAACCTAGCGCAACCGCAATAAAAGCCCCGTAATCCATTTTATTTTTAAATCCCATAGATGCGCTAGTATCTAAAACCAGATAACATTTCAGGTTTGTATCTTCCTCGAACTGTTTGATAAAGAACTTACCTGTTTTGGCATATATTTTCCAATCGATATAACGGATATCGTCGCCCGGGAAATACGATTTATGTTCTGCAAATTCAACATTAAACCCTTTATACGGGCTTTTGTGCATACCTGACATATGCCCTTCTACGACAAGTCTGGCTTTGAATTCCAGTTTTTGCAGACGTGCGAGTATCTGTGGGTCAAAATACTTTCTCAAGATCAAGTTTCCTTACAAATTGAGACAATTTTTTTATCATATCTTCTTTAGAAAAACCTTCCGCTTCGGCATGAAAATTCAGGATCAAGCGATGACGCAATACAAGTGGTGCGAGTGCATCTATATCCTCAAAAGAGACCGCATACCGTCCCTGCATGATAGCACGGGCTTTACCGCCCAAAACAAGAAACTGACACGCACGGGGACCGACACCCCACAAAATATATTTTTTCACAAAATCCGGAGCAAACTCACTATCGGGGCGACTGGAATTGCACAACATAACCGCGTATCGTATAACCTCGTCGCATACAGGCACTTTGCGCACAAGTTCTTGGACAGAGATAACGTCTTCTTTTGACAAAACACTCTTTATTTCCCTCAACAAAGGCGACGTTGTTCTTCTTACAATCTCCACTTCTTCCAATGGTTCGGGGTAATCGATTTTCACGTTTAGCATAAACCTGTCAAGCTGTGCTTCGGGCAAAGGGTATGTTCCTTCCTGTTCGATAGGGTTTTGTGTAGCCAGAACAAAAAAAGGTTTATCCAGAATATGCGTTTTGCCTTGCACGGTAACCTCATATTCCTGCATTGCCTGCAACAGAGCCGCTTGAGTTTTTGGGGGAGTTCGGTTTATTTCGTCCGCTAAAATTATGTTTGCGAATACCGGACCTTTGATAAACTCGAATTCTTTTTCTCCGGTTGACCTATTTTCCACAATAATATCCGTACCCGTGATATCAGACGGCATCAGATCGGGGGTAAACTGTATCCGTTGAAATTTCAGTTTTAAAACTTCCGATAACGTATGAATCAGCAAGGTTTTCGCTAACCCCGGCACACCTTCAAGAAGAACGTGTCCACCGGAGAATAGGGCCCACAACATCTGTTGTATGATCTGTTTTTGTCCCACAATTTTTTTACCGATTTCTTCTTCTATGAGTTTCTGGGTCTGGACTATTTTTGAGATTGCTTCTTTTTCATCGGTATGTTTACTCACGGCTATTTCCCTCCGTCGATTTTTTGGTTTACAGATAAAATATCACACCTCGCTGTTTTTGTCACCGATGATATCTTGCGCTCAGATTAAAAACAGGCAAAAAAACTTTCTTATAAAAAAAGGTCTGAGAAAAAAACCGTAAGTTTCATGAATCTTAGACAGACTTGTTGATTTATCTT
The DNA here is from genome assembly GCA_964522245.1 of uncultured bacterium. Classification (GTDB taxonomy): domain Bacteria; phylum Auribacterota; class Auribacteria; order Auribacterales; family Auribacteraceae; genus CAZFUR01. Next base: position 6,008 of record CAZFUR010000051.1, read on the forward strand.
GGGATAAATTGTACTATTGCCTTCTTATGTTTATAAAACATCTTAAATGTATGGAGGTAACCGTGGAACAGACCGTTTTTAATCTTGAACAAAAAGATATCCCTAAAAGGTGGTACAATATACAAGCTGATCTGCCGACCCCTATGTTTCCGCCGATCAATCCCGCTACAAAAAAACCGCTCAAACCTGAAGATCTTCTGCCTATTTTTCCAAAAGCCTTAATTGATCAAGAACTATCTCAGGACAGATGGATAGATATACCCGAACCGATAAGAAAAATATGGGGACTGTGGAGACCGACTCCGCTAGTTAGGGCAGTCAGATTAGAAAAAGCGCTAAATACACCTGCTAAAATATTTTATAAAGATGAAAGTGTCAGTCCCGCAGGTAGTCATAAACCGAATACAGCTATCGCCCAAGCCTATTACAATAAAGAAGCGGGCATAAAACGTATCGCAACAGAAACCGGTGCCGGACAATGGGGCAGTGCTCTGAGTTTTGCCACTCATATGTTCGGTCTTGAATGTACCGTCTACATGGTAAAAGTCAGTTATGAACAAAAACCGTATCGCCGCTCAATGATGCATATCTGGGGTGGAGAGGTTTTCGCCAGCCCCACAGACAAAACAGAATCGGGAAGAGCCATTTTAAAAGATGACCCGAATTGTCTTGGCAGTCTCGGTATAGCAATAAGCGAAGCTGTGGAAGATGCCGCAAATAATGACGATACAAAATATGCGCTCGGAAGCGTACTAAACCACGTAGTAACACACCAAACAATCACAGGTCTAGAAGCAAAAGAACAATTCAAAATGGCAGGCGTGGAACCGGATATTCTTATCGGATGCGCAGGCGGAGGAAGCAATGCGGCAGGGTTTATTTTCCCATTTGTACCGGATAAATTAGACGGTAAAGAGATACGTTTCGTTGCTGTTGAGCCGACCGCATGCCCTACCTTAACAAAAGGATACTATAAATACGATTTTGGAGATACCGCATGCAGAACTCCGCTACTTAAAATGTATACCTTAGGACACACATTCATACCATCCGGTATTCATGCGGGCGGATTAAGATATCACGGAATGGCACCTTTGTTGAGTATGCTTTTCGATCAAGGCATCATCGAAGGGAAAGCATACCATCAAAACCCTGTTTTTGACGCCGCAGTTTTGTTTGCTCAAACCGAACGGGTACTGCCCGCACCGGAGACGGCACACGCTATAAGAGCAGTCATAGATGAAGCGGTCAAATGCAGAGAAACAGGCGAAGAGAAAGTAATCGGATTCCTATTAAGCGGACACGGTCATTTTGATATAGCGTCTTATGATAAATATCTCGATAACAAACTGGAAGATTTTCATCATCCGGGTGACGCAATAGAAAAAGCGATCAGAGAAATCCCGGATGTAGATTTTAAACCGTAAAGTTGAGGTGATTCATTAATAAATTATACATAACCGTTTTTCTGTCTGTCTTAATAGTTTCAGGTTATTTTTCTAAAAATTGTTCCGCCGACAAGTATATATGGCCTATTGAGATAACGGGGCGGATCTCCGGGAATTTCGCTGAATGCCGATGGAACCATTTTCACGCAGGATTGGATATCTCGACAAACGGAGTATCCGGATATAAGTTATTCGCCATCGCCGATGGATACGCTTATCGAGTAAGGACGTCCGTATACGGATACGGCAAAGCCGTATACCTGAAACTTGATGACGGGAACTATGTGGTTTACGCTCATCTTGAACGTTTCATTCCACAAATAAGCCGATACGTGAAAAAACACCAGAAAGAAACAGGCTCTTACGAAGTAAGTCTTTTTCCCGATAAAGAAATGTTCCGTTTTAAACAAGGCGATATCATCGGTTATTCAGGTAAATCAGGCGACGTGGCACCACATCTGCATATAGAGCTAAGAAACTCGTCAGAAGACCCGATAAACATCTTAACCAATGGACTGAGCCTTAAAAAACCTGATAAAACTTATCCCCTAATAAACCACCTCGCCGTAAAACCGCTAACCCTCTTATCCAGTGTCGACAACTCACTCCAACAACTGTTGTATGAACCTGAAAAAACAGGTGTTTCCAGCTACAAAATACCTACTCCCATTTCCGTATGGGGAAAAATAGGATTCAAAGTAGATGTAGTGGATAAAGACAACTCGCAAAAATATCATTTCGCAGTCTACCGTTTAAACCTTTTTGTGGACGGATCGCTAAAATATTCCGTCTCAATGGACAGGTTTTCTTATAACTCCAATTATCGAAACAACTTTTTTCTTTACGACCGTGGACTAAAATACACCGTTCAGAAAAAACTTGCGGGATACTATCTGAGAATGTACAAAATGCCGGGGATAGATCTTCCTATGTACGAGAAGAATGTATTCGACGGGACAATCTCTTGCGGTACAGGTAACACCGCACTAAAAGATGGCATCCATAAAATTACGATAGAAGCCATCGACGATACGGGCAACAAGTCTCAACTAGATTTCTCAATCAACGTCACTAAACCGCAACAAGACCGTATAGCCTTTATTCCCCCCGTCAAACAAACTGCAAAAAAAATATCCGTTTCCACAAAAACAAAAACCTACGACAACTTCTTTTCCATTTTGGTAAATACGTCTGATATCCCTTCATCAATCCCTGAGATTAATCTTAATTTTTTGGGCAAAAAAATCGTACCGTCAAAAATATCCGTTCACAACAACCAATCCTTTGAATATTTTTTTCAGCCTGATAGATCTATATCCGGATTAATTAAATTCGATATAAAAACCATCATCTCCGAACAAAAAGAGGATATATCCACCCACTCATTTTCCTTGTTTTATATAGAAAAAACCGAGGGCGGTGTATTCATATCAGACGATAGAATGTTATCTATCCGCATACACACAAATAACAGAAACGTCATAATAAGGTCTGTAAAAAAAGATATGCCGTTAGAGAAAACCGATCTGATTCTCATAAGTAAGA
>CAZFUR010000052.1:0-8994 GCA_964522245.1 uncultured bacterium
CAGAGTAGATGCTATTTTGTTCACCCATTATCATGCTGACCACCTGTTCGGTTTAGACGATGTTAGAATTTTCAATAGTATCCAAAAATCTGCTATTCCCTGTTATTCATCTGCAAGTACGATTGATTTTATTCGCAGGTCATTTCACTATATTTTTGATCCCGATACCCCGAAAGGCGGTGGGTTACCTCGGCTTATTTTGCATTCTATCGATGGAGTGTTCGGTCTTTTTGACAAAGAGGTCGTTGTTGTGCCGGTTATGCACGGCGAGTTGGAAATTTTTGGGTATAGATGGGATAAGTTTGCTTATATAACCGATTGCAGTTATATGCCTGATTCATCCATAAAACTTATTGAGGGGGTAGATCTGTTGGTTCTGAATGCTCTCAGGTACAGACCTCATATAACGCACAATTCCATATCGGATTCACTGGAACTGATTAGGCGGATAAAACCTAAAAAAGCGTATCTGACCCATCTGAGTCACGATGTGGATCACCACAGAGTAAACGATTCTCTTCCTGATGGGATTAGTCTTGCCTATGACGGTTTGGCTTTGGATGTTTAATTTTAAGAAATAAATCTACTTGACCGAAAACATTTTTTGGATATAATGTGTTCTAAAGTTGATGGGGGATTAGCTCAATTGGGAGAGCACCACGCTGGCAGCGTGGGGGTCAGCGGTTCGAGCCCGCTATCCTCCATTTTATCTCACCAATATAAGAACCAAGATTGCCAGAATCCAGCAGTATATAGAGAACAGATACAGTTTACTTTTTCTAAGAAAAAATAGTACCAGTTTTATAGATATTACTCCGGCTATGGCGGATGAGACTAACCCGATCAGAATAGGTAGTATAAAATCCTTATCTAATCCCGTACTGAATGTGTGTTTAGATTCAAGCGCGAATGCTCCCAGTATTGCGGGGACGGATAGTAAAAATGAATATCTTGCCGATTCGGTCTTGGTAAATTTAAGCATTAATGCGCATACGATAGTTATCCCCGATCTCGATATGCCGGGCATCAATCCCAAAGCCTGAAACATTCCGATAAATACTGCGTCTTTCCATCCAAACATAGATAATTTTCTTGTTTTCGCCGGGAACTTTTCTACAACAAAGAGTATAAAACCGGTAAAGAATAGGGCGATAGCGACCGTTTTAGGGCTTTTCAGCGAGTCTTGAATAAATCCTATAAATGGGAGTCCGAGTAAGGCAGTCACCAAAGTGCTGAGAATAAGGAAAATTCCCAATCTGAAGAAAAGATCATTTTTTATAGATTCTTTCCAAGTTGAAATCGGTTTCGTGTATGAAAGAACGATTTTTTTTATGTCGTCATGATAATAAAACACAACCGCAAAGAGAGTTCCTACATGAACCACAGTGTCGAACAGTATTTTTATAGAGTCATCAACCGTGAATAAATTTTGAAGTATGACCAGATGTCCTGAGCTACTTACGGGTATAAATTCCGTGAATCCTTGAACGATTCCCAGAAGGAACGCTGTTATTGTGTCCAAATTATACCTCTTTTCTCCAATAGTTTAAAATATCTTTGAGCGAGTCTGTCAGGGGGATATTTGGTTTCCATCCTGTGAGTTTTGAGAACTTATCGTAAGATCCGAAAATCACGGGGTTTTCACATTTTCTCATCTTTTTCGGATCGGCTGTAATCTTGATAGAACAATCACTAAAAGATAATAGAGTATCCAGTAAAGCGGATATTTTTACAGCTTTCCCCGAACAGATATTGATTGTTTCGCAGCGATCCAGTATTTCAGCTGCGGAAATATATCCCTGAACGATATCTCTTACATCGGAAAAATCACGCATAGCATTAAGATTACCCACATTTATACACGGTTTTACGAGTCCTTTTTCTATCATGGCGATCTGTTTTGCGAAGTCTGAAGCCACGAAAAGAGGGTTTTGTCCCGGTCCGATATGATTAAAAGGTCTGAAAATTATATTTTTCAAGTTCCATTTTTCTGAGTAAACGGCGCATAATTGTTCCGAAGCATATTTTGTTATGCCGTATATATTTATCGGTGATATAGTTGATATTTCTGTATACGGATCATCTTTTGAGGCTGATCTTTCATACACTTCGCTAGAACTGATATATATAAATTTACAGTTTGGGATATCTTTTGCGATATCTAACAAGTATCCTGTGGCGATGGTATTGACTTTGAAAGTTTGTTCAAGATTTTTTTCTGCGGACGGCACATGCGCTATCCCTGCCAGATGAAAGATGATATCAAAAGATTTATTTTCCAGTGTTTTTGTTAATAAATTTTTTTTTGTTATATCGCAATTTATAGACGTGATTTTGTTTTTTAGATCGGTAGGAAACGAGTCAAACTCGTATTCGTTATGGTACAAACCCGTTACGCAGTAACCTTTTTGCAATAAGGCACGGGTAAGATGTGTTCCTACGAAACCGCATGATCCGGTGACGAGAGCTGATCTCATTTTTCGTACCTTTTTATATCTTCGTCAACCATCATATTCACAAGTTGCTCGAAAGAAACATCCGGTTTCCAATCTAGCTTTTTTTGTGCTTTTTCAGGGTTGCCCACAAGCAGGTCTACTTCGGCCGGACGCACGAACCGCTGATCTATTTTTACATGGTCTTCCCAGTTTAACCCTGCTCTTTTGAATGCGATATCGCAGAATTTTTTTACAGAATGGGTTTCCCCTGTGGAGATAACATAATCGTCAGGTTCATCCTGTTGTAGCATCAACCACATAGCTTTAACATAGTCGCCGGCAAATCCCCAGTCACGTTTTGAGTCTAAGTTTCCAAGATAAAGTTTGTCTTGTAATCCACATTTTATACGCGCAACACCGTCTGTGATTTTTCTTGTCACAAACTCTTTGCCTCTTCTTGGTGATTCATGATTAAACAATATTCCCGAGCAGGCGAAAATATCGTAACTTTCTCTATAATTGACAGTTATCCAATGCCCATAAACTTTGGCTACTCCGTAAGGGCTACGTGGATACAGGGGTGTTTTTTCCGTTTGAGGCACCTGCTGTACTTTTCCGAACATTTCGCTACTGGATGCTTGATAGAAACGTATATTTTTGTTTACCAGACGTATTGCCTCAAGGACTTTTGTGACTCCTACTGCGGTGAATTCGGCGGTCAGAACCGGTTGTGTCCATGATGTCGGGACAAACGATTGAGCCGCAAGATTATATACTTCATCCGGCTGGACGGTTTCTATTAGATTGATTATTGATAACTGATCGAGTAGATCGGCTTGTTCAATATTTATTTTGTCTCTTAGATGTTCAATTCTGGAGAAAGTTTCTGTGCTAGAGCGTCTGACCATTCCGTGTACTTCGTATCCTTTTTCCAGCAATAGTTCGGCTAAGTACGATCCGTCTTGACCTGTTATACCGGTTATCAAAGCTTTTTTCATTGTAGTCCCCAAATGTTTTTTTATACGTTAGTTAGAAGGGAATCATAAAGAATGAAATCTGAACAGAGTGTTTTTACTTTATCAGATACATCAGATATAATTTTATCATCTTCTATATTTTTAAGAACTGTTCCTATAAATTCTGCTACCAGTTCCATTTCTTTTTCTTTCATTCCACGAGTCGTCAAAGCGGCGCAACCGAGCCTTACTCCGCTTGTCACGAATGGGCTTTTCTTGTCGAATGGAATCATATTTTTATTTACCGTGATGGATGCTTTTTCCAATGCGGTAGCGGCTTGTTTGCCTGTGATTCCAAGAGGCGATAGATCGACCAACATTAGATGATTATCTGTACCGCCCGAGACTATTCTGCATCCTTGTTGTTGCAATTTTGTCGATAAGGCGGCGGCGTTTTTGATTACCTGTTTACAATATGTTTTGAATTCAGGTTGAAGTGCTTCCTTGAAAGCGACGGCTTTTGCGGCGATAACGTGCATCAATGGACCTCCCTGTATGCCCGGGAACACCATTTTGTCGATTTCTTTGCCGAATTCTTCCTTGCACATAATCATTCCTCCACGAGGTCCCCTCAAGGTCTTATGTGTGGTTGTGGTTACAAAATGCGCATGAGGTACAGGCGACGGATGTTCTTTTGCCGCTATCAATCCTGCGGGATGGGCAATATCGACCATGAAATATGCGCCTACCTTGTCTGCGATAGACCTGAATCGCTCAAAATCTATGAATCTGGGATATGCGCTGGCGCCTGCCAGTATAAGTTTAGGTTTATTTTCTATAGCTAGTTTTTCCACCTGATCGTAGTCTATCCGTTCGGTGTCTTGTCTTACTCCGTACGATACGATCTTGTAGAGGTTGCCTGAAAAGTTCATTTTGTGTCCGTGAGTGAGATGTCCGCCGTGCGCTAGATCCATTGCCAGTATTGTGTCTCCGGGCGATAGTATAGAGAAATACACAGCCATGTTGGCTTGTGATCCTGAGTGGGGTTGCACATTCACGTACTCTGCTGCGAAAAGCTCTTTTGCCCGTTCGATAGCTTTTTCCTCTACGATGTCTACCAGTTCACATCCGTTGTACCATCTTTTTGCGGGGTATCCTTCGGCGTATTTGTTAGTCATGACGCTTCCTTGTGCTTGCATGATTGCATCGCTGACAAAATTTTCCGAAGCGATTAGTTCCAGAGTATAAGTTTGTCTTTCGATTTCTCTGGTTATGGCGTTGGCTATATCGGGATCGATATTTTTTAGTTGATTCATCTTGTTACCTCACGTTGTTTTATTTATTGTCGATAAGTTTTATTCTATCCAGATGCCTGCCTGCCTCAAATCCGGTATTAAGCCATACTTTCAGAATCTTTTCTGCTTGTTGCGGGGGTTGATATTTTGCCCCGAATACCAGTATATTTGAATTGTTATGCAGACGACTCATCTTAGCTGAGTCTTCGTTATGACAAAGTGCGGCGCGCACTCCTTTAAATCTGTTTGCGGTCATAGACATTCCTATACCGGTTGTGCATATGAGAATACCTTTTTCAAATTCGTCCGATGAAACTTTTTTAGCAACGGCTTGACCGTAGATAGGGTAGTGGACGGAATCTTTGCTATTGCATCCAACATCCAAAACCTCGTAGCCGTCTTTTTTCAGAACGGTTTTCAGATATTCTTTTAATTCGTATCCGCCGTGATCGCTTCCTATACATATTTTCATGTTTTTTTAAGAACTCCCTTTATGGCTTCTTCGATTTCAAGGTAACATTTTTCATAAGTATCCAAATTCTGACCTATGGGGTCAGCGATATTCAGATCAGACAGGTTTTTATCCGATAGACCGTATTCTTTCAGCAGAAAAGCTTTCCCGCAGTGTTCGGGAAAAGTTTGTTTCAGTGCGTTTATATGGTTATCGGTCATAGTAAGTATAACGTCGCTTCTATCCAATAGTTCTTCGGTAATCAGTTGTGACAAGTGGTGAGATATATCGACACCGTGTTTTTTTGACGCTTGTTCGGCGTTTGGGCTTGCCGGAAAACCGTTGTAGGCGAATGTTCCGGCGGATTCGCAAGTCAGATGAGGTTTATCTTTTGTGAGAGATTTAAATATCCCCTCAGCCATGGGGCTTCTGCACACGTTGCCTGTACATACAAACAGAAAATGTATCTTGCCTTTACCCAATTTTAGCCTCTCTTATGGTTTCTTGAATATCTTCTTCTTTTATCGCTCCGTGACGCAAAACGGCAACCTTGGGTCTTGACAGGTCTATGATTGTGGAATCGGTTCTGTATATAGTTTCACCCGCATCTAAAACCATATCCACATCGTTGCCTACCTGCTCAAATGCCTCTTTTGCGTTAATGGGGCTATTCTGTGACCTTCTATTTGCGCTTGGCGCAACTATCGCTCCTCCTGACTCTTCTATAAGACGGAGTGCTACCTTGTTGTTTGGCAACCTGAAACCGATTTTACTTTTTCCAGACGATAATGGCAACAGCAAAGTGAGAGGACCTGCCCAAAATTTTTCTATCAAAGCTTCAGCGTCTCTATTTATAACGCAACCGATCTCAGTTATCGTTTTTGTATCTGATATGTGTACCGTAAAAGGTTGTGTTGTCGGTCGATCTTTTATCTTCGACAGTTTCCTTATTGCTTGGTCACAACCGTATAAAGCTGCTATTCCGTAAACTGATTCGGTCGGAAACAATACCAACCCGCCCGATTTTAATATTGAGGCTGCTTTTTGTATTAGTTTTGTATCGGGATTCTCAGGATCGATAGGGAATATTTTTTGGTTTTGACTAGATTCCATTTTCCACTTCTTCAGAGGTTTTGATTACCTTTTGCGCCATTGCTTTTTTCATTGCGAGAAGTTTTTTTGCCAACTCCTCGTCTCCAACCGCTATAATTTGAGCAGATAGTATAGCCGCATTCACTGCTCCCGCCTTCCCTATAGCGACAGTCGCGACAGGTATTCCCCCCGGCATTTGAACAGTTGCAAGTAGTGAGTCCATGCCCGATAGCGGTGTTGCATCTATCGGGATCCCTATTACGGGTAATATAGTATGTCCCGCTATAAAACCTGCTAGATGTGCCGCTCCGCCTGCCGCCGCAATGATTACCTTAATTCCCCTTGATTTTGCCGAAACGGAATATTGTACCGCTCTATCCGGTGTCCTGTGTGCGGATATTACTTTTACTTCAAAAGAAACACCCAACTCTTTCAGTTTAGATATTGTAGATTCTAGCACGGGCAGATCCGATTTGCTACCCATTATTAATCCGACGATCGGTTTGTTTTTGTCCATAAGAGACAATACTCCTACTTTAATGCTTTGTTTGCGATATCTGTTCTGTATTGCATTTTGTCAAAATATATTTTTTTTGCCGTGACATACGCTCGGTCTTGGGCGGTTAATATAGATTTACCCAACGCCGTCACATTGAGGACTCGTCCTCCGGAGGTATATATTTTGTCATTCTCCGATTTTGTTCCCGCATGAAAAACCACGGCTTTTTCTGTGGAATCGGCTTTATCCAATCCTTGTATCTCTATATTTTTCTCGTATGAGCCCGGGTATCCGCCTGATGCCAGTACAACAGATACAGCCGCCTCAGGAGTCCATTCCAGTTTAATTTCATCCAACCGTTCTTCGTAGACCGCCAAAAATATTTCCATCAGGTCATTTTTTAGTCTTGGGAGTACCGCCTGTGTTTCAGGGTCGCCGAACCGAACGTTAAATTCTAGAACTTTAGGTTCGTTATCTGATATCATCAATCCTGCGTACAGAATACCTTTGTATGGTGTGCCTATTTTTGCCATTTCTCTTACAACAGGTTCAAGAACGGTTTTTAGGATTTTTTCTTTCATTTTTTCGGTTACTATCGGTGCCGGGCTGTATGCTCCCATGCCTCCCGTGTTTGGACCTTTGTCTCCGTTGTGGGCACGTTTATGGTCTTGTGAGGAGTCCATAGATAAAACGGTCTTGCCATCGGAGAAAGCCAGTATTGATGCTTCTTCGCCACGCAGAAATTCTTCGATGATTATCTCTTTGCCGGCATCTTTAAAGACTTTGTCGTCTAGGATTAGCTTGACTGCACCCATAGCCTGTTTTATTGTGTCCGCTACGATGACTCCCTTACCGGCGGCAAGCCCGTCGGCTTTAACCACAATAGGGGCTTGTTTCCCTTTGAGGTATTCCAAAGCTTCATCGCTAGAGGTAAACGATCTATAAAAAGCGGTCGGGACGTTTGCTTTGTCCATTATTTCTTTCGAGAATTTTTTGCTTCCTTCCAGTTTCGCCGCGGCTTTTGTAGGACCGAAAATAGGTAAATTCTCCGCATTGAATTTATCGACTATACCCAGTGTGAGGGGTAACTCTGGACCGACCACGGTAAAATCAATCTGCTCTTTTTTAGCGAAACTCAAAAGTTTATCAATATCGTCCGTTTCTATCGGTACGCACTCTGCTATCTTTGATATACCTCCGTTGCCCGGTGCGCAATAAAGCTTATCGACCAGTGGGCTCTGGTTTAGTTTCCAAACGATAGCGTGTTCTCTTCCTCCTCCTCCGATTACGAGTACTTTCACGGTAAGAATCCTCTTTTTAGTGTTTAAAATGCCTCATTCCCGTAAAGACCATGGATATATTATGTTCGTTACAGGCATCTATGACTTCTTGGTCTCTGATTGATCCACCGGGTTGGATAATTGCTGTGACGCCTCTTTGCGCGGCTTCATCTATGTTGTCTCTGAACGGGAAAAAAGCGTCTGACGCCATCACGATGTTATCAAGAGGTTTGAGGGCTTTTTTCGCCGCTAGCATAGATGAATCTATACGGCTCATCTGTCCTGCGCCTATACCGACCGTTTCGGTTCCCGTACCGAAAATGATGGCGTTTGATTTTACATGTTTTGATATCTTCCACGCAAACATGAGGGATTCTAGTTCCGACTGCGTCGGTTCTTTTTCCGTTACGCACTTTAGGTCTTCGATGGATACCATTTTATCATCTATGTTTTGCAGAAGAACGCCTCCGATGACACGTTTGATTTCCATATCATAATTTAAGTGCGGATTCGGTTTTTCGTTACACTGTTTTATTATCCTAAGATTTTTCTTCTTTGAAAAAGTTTCCAAGGCTTGCGATGTGAAATCCGGTGCTATGACTGCTTCTACAAATGTAGATGTGATTTTTTGCGCTATATCGTCGTCTACTTTTTTGTTTATGGCGATTATACTTCCGAATGCTGATGTCGGATCAGTTGCATGAGCTAAATCGTAAGCATCGCTTAGTTTGTCTGCTTGTGCCGCTCCGCATGGATTGTTGTGTTTAGATATAATCACGGCAGGTTTGTCAAATTCACATACCAGTCTATATGCGGCATCTATATCTACTATGTTGTTATACGACAGATCTTTGCCTTGGAGTTGCTGTGCGCTTGTAAGATCGTTTCTTCCGTCGGTAGTCAGTTTATAAAAGGCTGCTTTCTGGTGTGGATTCTCTCCGTAACGAAGACTTTGTATTTTCTCAAAGGTGATACTGAATGTTTCG
>CAZFUR010000053.1:0-8864 GCA_964522245.1 uncultured bacterium
GATGGTGTGTTAACCGTTGGAACAGATGTAACCAGAACAGTATCAGCAGTGGCTCAAGTTCTTGGGCTTGAAGGTGTTTCGCCTGAAACGGCACTGAAAGCTACCAATAAAGCAAGAATGAGGGAGTGTTTTTGGAAACATGGAGTGCCTGCCCCAAAATGGAAAGAAGTATCATCGGAATCGGAAGGTTTTTTGGCGATAGAAGATTTGGGGTTGCCTGTTGTGGTTAAGCCTGTTGACAGTATGGGGGCAAGAGGAGTAAAAAAACTCGAACGCAAAGAAGACTTGCCCGATGCCTTGAGAAACGCTATGGCTAATAGTAGCAACAACCGAGCAGTCATAGAAGAATATATGGATGGAGCCGATCTGAGTATCGATACGATTGTTTACAAAGGCAAAGTACATCTTCTGACTATCGCAGATAGGCATATACAGGGAGAACCTTATTTTATTGAGATGGGGCATACCGTTCCGTCTAGCATATCAGACGAGACAAAACGGGAAGTATTGGAGGTTATGAAACAAGGTATCCGTGCCGTCGGAATAGAGAACGGTCCGTCAAAAGCTGATATGAAACTGACAAAGGACGGTCCTAAAATAGGTGAAATCACTGCAAGGTTAAGTGGCGGATACCACAGTCAGTATACCGATCCGCTCTCATCCGGCATGAGATCTATCAAGGCGGCTATCGATATAGCGTTGGGGTTTGATCTTGATATAAGAGATGTGACTCCGAGTAGAAATTATACTGCTTGCGAGAGAGCTGTTGTTCCTAATCCGGGTAAGGTTGTGGATATAAAAGGTCTCGATAAACTTGAGGCAATCGCCGGGTTCAATCATGTATTCATGCACGTCAAAAAAGGAGACGATATTTTGCCGGTTACAAGTAATTTAGGCAAAGCGGCGAATATCATCTGTTCAGCACCCACAAGAAAAGAGGCTTTGAGAATCGCCGATAAAATATTAGACACGATAGAAATAGTCACTTGTTGACGAAGTGTTTAATTTATATACAGCTAATCCAAATTATTCGGGTGACGCCTGTTTGTTGTGATCGTATATTTCCATACTTTATTTAAGTTCAAATTAGAAGATTTAGCGGTATTGGTATGAGTTGTGCTTGTATGAGTCGAAGATATTTGTCTGTTTTCAAGCTGTAATTGGGGGAAAGTTATGAGTAAGTTGTACTTATACGCCATATTCCATGCTAATCTTTCGTTTTCGTCTGTTTCTGCGGATCAGTATTCAAAAATATTGGACAACTGTTACTGGCCTATACTGGATTTGGTAGATAAGGGATATAAGCTCGGATTAGAGTTCAGTTCGTCTACTTTGGCTACTATAAATAAGCTTGATGAACAGTTTGTAGATGAGATAAACAGGTTGTGGATTGATGGTAAATGCGATGTCATAGGATCGTCTTGTGTGCAGAGTATTTTTCCTCTGATTCCTGAAGATGTCAATCGTATTAACCTTGTTCAGGGAAGAAAAGAATATGAGAAATTTTTCGGCAGATCGCCCGATATGGCGTTTATTAATGAGCAGACTTTTTCTAAAGGGATGCCTAAAGTTTTTAAGGAATCGGGTTACGAATCTATCATAATGGATTGGGATAACGCGGCGGAGTTTAATAACTATTCGCCTGATTTAAGGTATCGCCCTGTTTTGGCGCAAGGGGTTGGCGGAGTGAATATCCCTTTGTTGTGGAACAGTTCGCTAAATTCGTACAAATTTCAGCGTTGTATATATCAACGTTTATCTGTGGATAATTTCATTTCAAGTGTCTTGTCGCATTACGATGATAAACAAGATAGAGCATTGGTCTTATATGGGACGGATTGGGAAATTTTCGATTACAGACCGGGGTTACAGCATAATGCGACAGGCGAGATAGACAGAATAGAAAAAGTTTTAAAAACCCTTGTATCTTCCGACAACGTGCAACTAAAAACTCCGTCTGAGATATTGGAGTTGTTTCCTGCGCAAGATACCGTAAGCATAGAGTCGTCGGAATGCCCCATACCGTGTAAAAATAGGGACGATTATAATGCGGTCAGATGGGCTGTGAGCGGACGGGATAACGTGAGGATTAATACCCAGTGCCACGATATTTACAACAAACTGAAAACATTAGATTTTTTTAATGGGTTAGCAGGTAATAATAAACGTCTTTGGAAAGATTTAAATAGCTTATGGAGTAGTGATTTACGTACAAAAACAACAGATGAGAAACATTATGAAAGTAGACTCAAAATAGGTGAACTCTCCAAAACGTTAGATAAAAAGCTGGATGCGGTCGGTAAAAACTTTGTTCCCAAAGGCGATTTTATTTTGGTGAACCAGTTTTCTGAAGATTGGAAAAATGAGCCTTTTGAACTGGATATATCCTTTAAACAGGGAGAAAAAACTGGAAAACTAGCTGTTCTGATAGATAACCAGCCTGTTTCCTCTCAATGTGAGTGTGAGGAGTTTTATCGTGACGGTAGTTATCGGAGGGTAAAACTTGTCATTTGTCCATACATAAAAAGCGGGTATGCGGTGGAAGGTAGTATTGTCGGCACGGGTGGAAAGAAAAACCGTATTGACGATAAGAAAAGATATAACGGAGATACTGTTGTTGTAGAAACAGATTCTGTAAAATTGACTCTTGCCGCAAGTACCGGTTCGGATATAAGGGAGTTAATTTTCCCTAATGTGCATGATAAACCTCTTATGGGATATCTGCCTCCTGTTTATTACGATCATATCGGGCACTCCAGCGACTATTACTCCGGTGGTATTCAGATAAGCGATATGTTTGGCAAAACTTACAACGACACATTGCCCACATCAATACAGATACCGTCAGACCTCTCCGGTTACCCGATCAGGATTCCCGTAACCTGTCAGATTGATCTTGATTGCGGTAGTTGTCGAAAAACATACTATGTTTATCGTAATTTGGCACGCGTAGACTTGGAGTACCGATTCAATTTTGCCGATCTTACACCTATTTTTTTCAGAAACGGAATCGTGACTATAAATCCTGAGGCGTTTTTTAAAAATGATCTAAAATTCACAACTATTAACGGATCGGGTATGCCTGAGGAATATTTTCTTGCCGGCAGGACGGTGAAACATCATTCACCGGTTGGTTCTTTGTCTTCGGCAAGAACCTGTTTGGGTGCTACTGAGGGATGGGTTGATATTTCCGATTCCGATAAAGGACTGGTTGTGGCGACGGATAAGTCTTCGTTATATTCTGTACCGATGATTGAGTTTGAGGAGATAAAAAAGAATTATCTGCTCCGATTGTACCACAGTATAAGTGAGTCTGATGAGACGGGCAAAGTTTTTTGGAGAGGGGATAACCGCTCAAAAATATCTTTTATAGGGCATAACGATGATCTAGATTCTGTTCGAAGGTCTATCAAACATATGAATCGGAAATTAATCTGTATAAGAAAACAGGCAAAATCGGAAGAAGAGTATAGTGTTGACGAAAAAATGTATGAAGTATTGAATAGGGCGGATATCGGTGTTTAGTCTCGGATAAATCTATTTTTAGGAGTCGGGGTATGAGTAAAATAAGGCAAGTTCCATTTTTTAAACCTTGTATAGGCGAACAAGAAGAGCGGGCGGTCATAGATGTTTTAAGATCGGGATGGTTGACAACGGGTCCTAAGGTATCGGAATTTGAGGCTCGGTTTGCCGAGTATACGGGGGCAAAACACGCAATCGCTTTAAGCTCATGTACTGCGGCACAGCATTTGGCTTTGGAATTGTTGGAGATTGATTCCGAAGACGAGATTATCACAACTCCGTTTACCTTTTCTTCTACCGCCAGCGAAATATTGCATTCAGGGGGAAAAATAAGGTTTGTTGATGTTCTGCCGGAATCGGGGAATATAGATCCTTCGCTTGTTGAAGAGGCTATCAATGAAAATACTCGTGCGGTAATACCTGTTCATTTTGCGGGTATGCCGTGTGACATGGATTCTCTTTTGGGAATCGCGTCGGTATACGGTCTAAAAGTGATAGAAGACGCGGCTCACGCTTTAGAGGCAAAATATAAAAATCGAAAGATCGGTTCTTTGGGTGATTGCACCTGTTTTAGTTTTTATGTGACAAAAAATATCACCACTGCCGAAGGGGGTATGCTGACTTGCGATGATGATGAGTTTGCGAGAAAGGCACGTGTTCTTAGCTTACACGGTATGAGTAAAGACGCTTGGAAACGATACCTGCCTGCGGATAAAAGATCGTCGGCATCGCACTATTATCAGATTTTGCACAGGGGGTTTAAATATAATATGAGCGATATCCAAGCGGCTTTAGGCGTTGAGCAACTAGCTTCGGCGGAAACGTTTTGGCTGAAAAGGGACAAGGCGGTCAAAAAGTATCGAGAAGATTTATCAGATATTTCCGAAATAGAACTTTTTGAAGAGAATAAAGACTCAAAAAACGCAAGACACCTGATGGTTATAAAACTGAATCTGGACTTTTTGACGATAGACAGAGATCGGTTCATGGAAGAATTGAGAAAACTTGGGATAGGGTGCAGTATCCATTTTATCTCGTTGCATTTGCATCCGTTTTACCGAGATAAATATCGGTTTAGCGAATCGGATTTCCCTGTGTCGGCTGATCTGTCTAGGCGTGTAATCACGTTGCCGTTGTTTGCTGATATTTCTGTTGATGATATCGATCATGTCGTAAATTCTATCAAAGATATAATAAGAAAAAATAAAACCGCTACTTTGGTGTCTATAAAATAAAAATGAATACAGAACTTTTATCCGTAACCCCTCAAGAGAGTTGGGATTTGTTAAAACTCGGTTTAGTTTGTCCGAGTGGTATTGTTTGTTTTGACGAAAGCTATATTATCGTAGACCGGTACGCCCATAAACTATGTTTCTTGGATAAACGGGGAGGTTTAATCAAAACTGTCGGCGGCGCAAGCGGTCGACCGTTTAGTTACCCGAGGAATATTTGTGTAGACGATGAGGGGATGTTGTGGGTGACCGATAGCTGGAATCATTCTATAAAAAAGATAAACCGTGACGGTAAGATCATGGCTTGTTTCGGTGGTTATGGAGAAAATCATGGCGAGTTTAGTGAGCCTTGGGGGATATCTTTTCACAATGGAGAGATTATTGTGTCCGATCGCAATAACCATCGGATTCAAATTTTTGACAAACAAGGCAACTTTATCAGGCAGTTCGGTTTATCCGGTCCGGACAGAGAATATTTTGAAAGCGATAAGTTTAAGACAGGTTTTGTTTATGAGTATTGGCTAAAAACGTCGAATAGATTTTCTACCGTGGAGACATGTTTCAGAAAAGACGGTTATGAGGTTGGAAATATGGAGTATCCTCTGAATATTTCTGTGTCCGAAAGAGGCGAGATTGCGGTTGTCGATAGCGGTAACGACAGAATTCAGAGGTTTTCCCATGACGGAGAACTGATCGGCGGTTTCACAAAAAGAGACGGTTTGGATTTCTTTGCCGATGCGGTTTTTCTGGATGATGACTCTTTGCTGGTTTCGGGAGAAGTGAGCGATAAGGTTTTTGTTGTGGATAAAAATAACGATTTGATCGGGCAGATATCGGCGCAAGGCGCAAAACTAAATTACATATGTGTGGAAAATAAAGAAATTATTTTGGTGTTGGATAGTTGGAACAAAAAGTTATACAAATTTTTATGGAAATAATATGCCTGATAATATCCGTTTTTTGATTCGGAAATACCCGTCTTTGGAATCTGTTTTTAATAATGACAAGACAACAGACATAGAACTAATCCCTGCCAGAACAGGCGAATATACCGGTGAGTGGAAAAATATTTTGCTTCACAGTCGGTTTGACCCAAGAAAAGAAGCGGATCGATTCTTGAATGGCAGTGGTGTGCAAGAAGGTGATAACGTTTTGTTGTACGGTTGGGGGTTAGGATACCATGTTGAGCGGTTGGCTGATAGGATAGGGTGTGCCGGCAGGCTTGTGGTTATAGAATTGAGTCCGCAAATACTTGTTGCCAGTACGAAAGTTATGAATCTTGTGCCGTTTTGGGATAAGTGTAAACTAGACCTAGTTTATGGAGACAATGAGCAAGGCGTGGCTGTGGAGATAAAAAAACTGAATATCGATGGCGGCGGATGGAAAATCCTTGTACACCAACCATCATATAAATGTATGGATAACAGGTTTAAAAATGTTACCGGCTTGTTTGAGATGAACATGATGGAAAATCGTACAGGTGATCTGTTCAGTAAGAAATTCAGGGAGAATTTAGATAAAAATCTAGATACGTTTATCCGTTCTCCGGGGATAAGCAGTTGTAGGGGTTTTTTTAAGGGCGAATCTGTTTTACTTGTCGGGGCGGGACCGTCTCTTGATGATAATCTGGATTATTTGAGAAAAAATCAAGATAGGCATTATATTTTATCTGTCGATACATCGTTCCCGATACTTCTTGAGAACGGTATAACCCCTGATTTTGTAGTCTCCGTTGACCCTCAAGACGATACAATGAAGCATTTTAGGCGGATGCCTGACAGACGAGTCCTCCTGATCGTTACCCCCGTATCGTGTGCGGAGTTGATAGAGAAGTATCCGGGTCCCTTTTTGTTTTTCCTTCAGAAAGATCATTCCGTGACCAAACCGCTTGAGGAGTTTTTTTCTAGCAGAGGGGTTTCGTATTCAGGCGGATCGGTATCTTGTTTTGCCTTGGATATTGCTGTTCAGTTTGGTTTTGAGAAGATTATCATGGTTGGAATGGATTACGCTTATACGGATATGAGGTTTTATTCCGCTAACGCCCCTGAGAGTGTTGCTATGTTCAAGGCGTTAAACAGATTCTCTACCGTAGAGGCATTGCACAGAAAAAGAATATATTCCGAGAAACCGTTGCTCGTCCCATCTTACGGAAACTCAAGCGTATATTCGAGCATAAGTTTATGCAGTTATAAAAAAAATATAGAAAAATTAGTTGCCATATACCGCTCAAAAGTGACATTCTATAACCTTGCGCTAGGTGGTGCTTTACTAAAGGGTGTTGACTCGGTATCTATCGATGGAGTGTCGGGTTTATGTTGTGCGGGGGTAAAGAAAAAGGTTGAGACGGCTGAGGTCGTTTGCGACCCCCGATTGAAAGATAAAGTTTTAGTCGCTTTGAATTTGTAGAATAGTTTAAGGAGTCATTATGGAAATGGCGGATGACAGATCTAAAAAGGCGTGTTTTTATATTCTGAAAACTCCCTCGAAAGATAAGGTTCTGTGTCAGTTGGTCAATCAGTATTATGAACAAGGCAGAAAAGTCTTCATACTGGTCGATTCACAACAGTATGCCGAGTCGATAGACAGATTGTTATGGACATTCAAGCAGGCCTCTTTTATACCGCATGAGATTGTTTGCGATTCTGACGTTGCCGTTGAGGCGCCTGTGGTGATAAGTATGGTGGAATCTAATATCGATAATGCACAGATACTGGTTATCGCGAAAGATATCGATCAAAGAAACATGGAGTTTTTAGAATCGTTTGAGGTAATAGTTGATTTCGCTGAAAAATATGACGAGCTGTTACTTCAAAAAAGTAGAGATAGATTTAAATTAATAAAAAAACTTGGGTTTAAAATGTATACGGTAGACGATGTTGTGAAATAAAAGGAGAACCGGTGGCAATGTGTGAAAAAGAAAATCGTGATACGGATAATTCGGATGGTTTGATTGATATAAAGAAATTTTTTGATACCAAGTTGAAAGTCGCTAAGGTTTTATCGGCTGAGCGAGTGGCGGATACGGACAAGTTAATGAAATTGGTTATAGAACTTGGAGAAGAACGCAGGACGTTGGTTGCGGGAATAGCTGAACATTATACTCCTGAGGATTTGGACGGGAAATATATTGTAGTTGTCGCTAACCTTAAACCTGCTAAATTGAGGGGGATAACTTCTCAAGGTATGTTGCTTGCCGCTAAAGATGAAAACGGATTGAGCCTGCTGACGGTAGATAAACCTGTCTGTTCCGGTAGCGACGTTGGTTAAAGAATAGTCTTAAAATCCATAGAAAATGTTAAATGGTAGGGTTTTATGCCTGATGAGTTTTTCGCAAAAACGGTTACTGTTATAATTCCTAACTGGAACGGTTTTAAGTTTGTGGGTGGATGTCTTAAATCGTTGTACGAGTCTTCGCAGAAGAATTTTGAGGTTATCATGGTCGATAACGGAAGCTCGGATGGTTCTGTGGAGTTTGTTGAGGAAAATTATCCTGACGCAAAGGTCGTAAAGTTGCAAAAAAATATCGGGTTTGCGGGTGCTTGTAATATAGGGATAAAAAAATCGTCGGGCAGGTATATTTTCTTGTTGAATAACGATGTGGAGTTACAGCCCGATTATCTAAAAGAGCTGGTCGATTTTCTCGAAGCAAACCAAGCATATAGTATGGTTACCGGTAAGATGATGAAATATGATAACCGGTCATATTTTGATGCGGCGGGCGATTGTCTGTCTGTCGGTGGTGCGCCTACAAACCGTGGGCACGATTGTGAAGATTACGGTCAATATGATAATCCGGAGGATGTTTTTGGTGTGTGTGCGGGCGCATCAGTATACAGGCGTTCTTTGTTTGATGAGATCGGTCTGTTTGACGAAGACTTTTTTGCGTACATGGAAGACGTTGATTTAGACCTAAGATCTTTGCTTGCGGGTTACAAAGCGAGGTATATCCCCGGTACTGCGTGTTATCATCATGGCGGAGCTACGATAGGCGCTATGAGTCATCGACATATTTTCTTGACTAACCGTAACAAGATTTTCCTGATAATAAAAAATTTTAAGTTAAGTTGGATCATCAAAAATTTTGGAGCAATACTCAAACATCAGCTTGAG
>CAZFUR010000054.1:0-8720 GCA_964522245.1 uncultured bacterium
GAAACGATTGTTTTTTCTGGCTTTACTGTTGACGGTATCGTACGGTTTATCCGATGAGATACATCAGTTGTTCGTTCCATCCAGACAATTCTCTTTGTTCGATGTTCTTGCCGATTTGATAGGCGGATCGGTTTTTATCGGAGTTTATCTTTTTTACAAAAATAAGAAATGATTTTTTACCCTTTATTTTTATAAATAGAGATCAGTTCTTTTACTCTTTTTTGTTCTTGTTGTGGAGTGTTGATTTTTTTATCCAGTTTTTCCATCAACAATATATTTAGTATTTTTGTAAAATTTTTGCTTGGTTTAAGACCATATTTAATCAGATCTTTTCCTGAAATGGTGAGTTCTGTTTTTTTTAGATAGGTGAGGTAATGAGATATTTTCTCGCGAACCGATTTTTTGTCCGACAGAGCCATCAACAATAACAATCCCTCAGTAGAAAACGGCAGTAACAGTTTATAGAGCAAACTATTTTTTATTATATTTTTTTCCAATTCGGGCAGTACTTTGTGTGAGTTTTTTATGGTATCGACTATTTTATCGGTATGTTTATTTTGGATTTTCATCTTTTGGCAGATTTCCAACACTGTCTGTTCGGGTAATTTTGAAACGATACCCATAAAATAGACTACCCACGTATCAATTTTTATTTTCAAGAAACTGAGTTTAAACCATGTTATTGAATTGTCGATTCTCTCAAACAAGGTAGTATCTATTTTTTTGCCTGTGAAGATGGGGTGTATAAATTTCAGTTCATCAAATTGGCAGATTCTTTTTATAGCTTTGAGGGGTTTTTTTTCGTTGAATATGGCTATGAGTTCGTCTCTTATTCTCTGATATGCTATACGGTCGAAAAGGTCTGAGCCGACGGCATGTTTTATCAATTTTTCGGTATGTTTGTCTATATCGAACCCGAATCGTTGTTCAAATCGTACTGCTCTGAAAATACGTGTAGGGTCTTCTATAAAACTCATATTATGGAGGACTCTTATTTTTTTATTTTTTATATCTTGTTGACCGTTGAAAAAATCTATCAGTTCGCCAAAACCGTCTTTGTTTAGTTTTATAGTCATGGCATTGATTGTGAAATCTCGTCTTGAGAGGTCATGTTTGATTGATGCCAACTCTATCGTAGGCAATGCGCCCGGCGATTCGTAGTACTCTGATCTTGCGGTTGCGATATCTACCTTGATTGTATCTGATATTTTTACCGTGCCCGTCGCAAACTTTTCATGAGTGACGTAATCCGCTCCATAATATTGCGCTAAAATTTTTGCGAAACCCAGACCCTCTGATTCTACAACAAGATCTATATCGAAATTTTTTATCCCCATGATAAGATCTCTAACAAAGCCTCCCACAAGGTAAACTCGGTATCCGAACTGATCCGCCAGCTCACTTATTTTTTTTATCACAGCCACTATTTTTGGCGGCACCGATTGTTCAAAACGTTTTTTTAATGTTTTTGTTGTTTTCTGATAATTTGTTTCTTTTAGAGAAATTTCATTATAATGGTTTTGCATTGTTCTTAGAATATCTGTGCGTGTGATTATTCCCGCAAGTTTGCCTTCTTTTATGATGGGTAGTCTGCCTATATTGTTGAGGTTGAAAATCTCTTGAATTTTAGTGACAGAAGTATCGGGTGGCGCTGTTATCGGATCAATACTCATATAATTCGTCACCGCCGATTCGCCGAATCCATGAAACAAGGCTTTGTCAAGATCCATTCTTGTTATAATTCCGACAAGTCTATTATTTTTTAGTACAGGCAGTGTGTTGATGTTGGCTTTTACCATGATATCTTTTGCTCGAAAAACCTTTGTCTTTTCAGTGATATGTTTTACAGGATAGGTCATTATATCTTTGGCGGTATACTGTTTTTTTATGTTTGAGTGGATAAAAGAGATCAGCTGTTCTTTTGCTTGTGGCAGAGGGGTATTTTGTATCACGGCAGACGATGCGCTAGCGTGTCCGCCACCCCCGAAATGAGAAGCTATAACGCCAACATCCACAAAACGGTGATTCGATCTGGCTATAAGGTGTATTTTCCCTTCCATTTCAATTAAGGCAAAGACGATACCTATATTTTCAATTTCTCTGACTTTATGGAGCAGAAATGATATATCTTTCACAAAATGGCCGAATGATGCAGTCATGATATATATATCGAATCCGTGTATTACTATTTTATCAAGGCTTGATAAAAATTGTGAAAGTATGCGGGTTCTTTCCATATCCATTTTGTGTGTCAGGTATGAATTTACAAGATCGATATCCGCACCGAACCTCAACAGGTTTGCGCTTGCTTCCATATCGTCAGGAGTCGTTGAGACATATCTGAGTCCGCCTGTTTCTTCGTAAATACCCAACATCATCAAGGTTGCTTCCTCGGGTCGAAGATTTATTTTCTCTTTCATGATGATTTTTGTGAGAATGGTAGTTGACGAGCCGACCTCTTCACACAGACAGGTTTGCATATCTATTAGAAAGTCTTTTTTCGGATGATGATCGTATATATGGATTTTTACGTTCTTTTTCTTAAAAAGTTTCTCAAATTTTCCTATTCTCGATTGAGTATCTACAACAATTAATGTTTCTACTTCATCGAGTGGAATCATCTTTTCGGTGTAGAAACTGAAGTCGGTTGAAAAATCGTTCAGGAATTTTTGGACATTTTCTTCCGCAGTGCCTACAATGACCATTTTGCAGGCGGGGTATATTTTTTGCACCGCAACCATAGACGCTATGGAATCAAAATCAGGATTTTGATGTGAGACTACTATTATCATAAATAAAAACCTCGTTTATTCCTTTATACAAAAAACGGTTCATAAATCCTTATATTATAACACAAAAAAACAGACAGGTGTGTAGAAATGAATTGATTATTTCAGTCAAATTGATATTATCGTTTTGAGGATATGCTTTGATTTGGGATTTTGTTATGACGGGTGGTTTGGTGAAAAAAATATTTAAAATATTGATTATAGCTTTTGTGGCTGTTTTTCTGATTGTTTTTATCAGGGGATGTCAGGGGTACAGGCAGATGTCGCCGTATTTGTCTTCGGAGATGTTTGTGATGCCCAAACTGGAATACAACGATAACGATATCCGATCTATGGAAGAGAAATACCTTCTGTTGAGTCATCCTGAGAATAATAGAGGTGAAATTGTTTTGTTATCTTCTTTGGATTTAAATCTCATTTTAAAAGAGAAGGCGGGGCTTGAAAGCAGGATTCATTGTTCGCTAGATGATGACCATATCGGTTTGCTATATTCTTTGCCTATTCCTTTTTTTGGAAAATTCTTTAACGGTTCAATGTTGTTTAATTTAGGAGTAACAGACGGAACTATTGATATCGATATTCAAGAGGTTTCTGCCAACAATATTAGTTTGGATAACGATTCAATAGATCTGCTTGAACAGACGATAGCAAAATATTCACAAACCCAAGAAAAAGTAGCTAGATATTTAGTTTATATAGACAGAGTCGGTTTGGAAAAAGGCAATATTGTGGTAAAAATAGCTGAATGATATAGAGGGGTATGATGTCCGGAAACAGTTTTGGGAAAATTTTTAAAATTACCACGTTTGGTGAGAGCCATGGCAAAGGGATAGGTGTAATAGTCGATGGTTGTCCGGCAGGGCTAGAGTTGGATCGAGAGTATATTCAAACCAAACTGAATAAACGCCGTCCCGGGCAGAATAATCTTGTTACCGCTCGTGATGAAAAAGATCAAGTCACTATTTTAAGCGGTATTTTTGAAGGGAAAACGCTTGGGACTCCTATCGGGATGATTATTTTCAATGAAGATGTTAAATCGAAGGATTACGATAATATAAAAAATCTATTTAGACCGGGGCATGCTGATTACACCTATTATAAAAAATATGGAGTTAGAGATCATCGGGGTGGTGGGCGTTCTTCCGCAAGGGAAACGGCCATGCGAGTCGCCGGCGGTGCGGTGGCGAGCAAATTTCTGGATTCTCAAGGGATACAGATTTTCGCTTATCTGATATCTGTCGGCAAAATAAAGGCAGAAAAAAGGGATTTATCGTTTGTAGAATCAAACAGATTGAGTTGTCCTGATCCTGATATGCTCGAACAGATGGAGCAGTCTATAATAGATCATAAAAACGAAGGCGATTCGATAGGCGGTATCGTGGAGGTTACACTCAAAGGCGTTCCCGCAGGATTAGGAGAGCCGATCTTCGATAAGTTAAGCTCAGATTTGGCAAAAGCGATGTTATCCATAAACGCTGTCAAAGGTTTTGAAATAGGGGATGGGTTTGCCTGCACGGAATCAAAAGGTTCTGAGAACAATGATGTAATCTCTAAAGACGGTTTTTTGACAAATCATTCGGGTGGAATATTGGGCGGAATCTCTAATGGCGACGATATTGTTTTTCGGATAGCGGTCAAACCGACATCGTCCATATCGAAAAGACAAAATACGGTGGATATATCCGGCAAGGAGACACAGATAAATATACAAGGTCGCCACGATCCTTGTGTTGCTTTGCGAGCCGTCCCGGTAGTTGAGGCGATGACTGCCTTAACGATAGCCGATCACCTGTTAGCTCTTAGGTGTTCTAGGTTATAATGGTTTCCAAGAGTATCGGTATAGTTTTATTTGAGGTTGGAGGTTCTCTAAAAAAATCGTTGGTTTCTATTTCAAAAAAACTGGATTGCGGATGTGTGGATATTACGGTTTGTTGTCCGAAAAAAAATCCTTTGATAGATTCGTTTAATAGGTCGGGTAAACTCAGTGTAGACCACACTAAAGCATTTTCCCCGACAGATATTTCAGGGGATTACATCTGTTTTATTGATGATAGAACTTTGTTTTCCGAGAATTGGTTGCAGGAGCTATATCGCCTTATAGAGACTGATTTAGACGTTGGGGTCATATTTGGCAAGGTTGTACCCGTATCTAGAATTAATACGCCTAAGTGGTTTCCGACTAAAGCCGAAATGCTATTTTCTAGGACTGAATTGGGCGAAAAAAAACAGTTTTTTAGAGATCGTTACCGTGTTTGTATTCCGAATATTGTCCTTAGAAAAGAGTATCTTGATAGGTTGATAAAACCACTCGATCCGAAAAATTATATTAATCAGTTGGATAAGCTGATCGATAAATTGTACAATACGGGAACTAAAATAATTTATTCATCTGAAATATTTTCTTATTACTTTGTTAAAGATGAGAATAAGACCCTTTTTTATGTATTGAAGAAATTTTTCTCGATAGGCTTTTTAGATGGTTTGTACGGTATGCTTAAGGTTGATTTGTCTATACGATTGTTTTTTTCTATTTTGTTTAAAATATTTTCTCGCTTTTTAAAAAAGCGGAGTAGTTCTAGGGCTGAATTTTTGAGAATATATTTTTATAAGTTAGGTTGTTTTTTTGGCAGATGTACTAAAAAAGTTTTTTTCTTTTTTCGATTTAGTTGATGGGATTGTCGTTTATGTTCAGAAAAATTTTAATATTGTTGTTTTTGCTTTTTTTCTCCAGAGATGTTTTTTGTGCGCAAACTGTTGAGATTTCTTTTTGGCAGTTTCTTGTTCCGGAGAGAAAAATGAGGCATATTCTTGATGATTTTGAATTAAAATATCCTCGTATAAAAGTCAAAATGCAACAGTTGAACTGGCGTGACGGGTTGGATAAGATTACAACATCTATTGCGGCTGGTATCACAAGTGATGTTTGTGAGTTGGGATCAACTTGGATAACCAGATTTGCCGATTCTGACGCACTCAACGACTTGTCATCATATATAGAAAATGTTGAGTCTGAATTTCCCAGAGATCTACTAAAAAGTGTAAATTTAGACGGCAAGTATTATGCTGTTCCATGGGTTGCAGGTACACGTATCCTGTACTATAACAAAAGTATTTTTCTGAGAGCCGGGCTGGATCCTGATAAACCTCCCGTAACGTGGCGGGACCTGAAACAGTTTATTTTTAAAATAAAATTGAAATGTCCCGATCTGTATCCGTTTGCGTTACCGGTTGGTGAGAATTATACACCGTGGCAGACATTTTTGCCGTTTATATGGGGTGCCGGCGGATCGATATTTGATCCTGAAGATCCGGGCAAAGTTGTTGTTGATTCCGAAACAAATATATCTACACTGCGTTTCTATCAGATGATCTCAAGGCATTCTCTATTGGCGAAGCAAGCTCATATCGATCGAAATTTTGCGATGGGTAAAATCGGTATGATGATTTCAGGGGGGTGGAACTTAGGGCTTATCGCCAAGTTAAACCCTCAGTTAAAGTACGGTGTGGCAGTCACTCCCAAATATAAAGATAAATCCGTATCGTTTGTTGGTGGCGAAGTCCTTGTGATATTTAAGCACTCAAAGCATTTACATGAATCAAAACTCCTGATCGATTATCTCACTTCCTCCGATGTCTATAACAAAATAATCACGGAAACGTCTAGTTTTGTGCCCAGCAGGATAGTTGCTGATCTGGATAAAACTCTAAAAACGTCTCCTGCGAGAAAAGTTTTTTTTGAGCAGATAAATACTGCGCGCTCACCGAATCCTAATGCTAAATGGTCGCTTATTCAGGAAGAATTGTCTTGGGCGATTGAGGAGGCTCTATTTTACAGAGTATCTCCAAAGGCGGTTCTTTCAAAATTAAGAAAGAAGATTGAAAATATAGTGTATGTTGACAATTCACTAAAAGGAACGATGTATTCAAAGTTCATAGGCTATGTGCTATTTTTTACTGTGCTTGTGTTGTTTTTATTTCTTATTGCCTACAATGTTTTGGGGAAAAAAGCGTGCGGGGTAGTATCAAAAAGAAATATATTTCATCTGTACGTTTTTTTGATTCCATGGCTGATTATTTTTTTCATATTCTATCTGTTTCCCTTTATATACTCCTTTATGCTTAGTTTCACAAATTACAGCCTCCTTAAAGGTTATTATAGTTTTTGCGGTATAGATAATTATCTGGAGATTCTGGCTGATCCGGAGTTTAAAAAAGCATTTTTGCATACATTTTATTTTGCCGTCGGGACGTGTCCTGTTTCGTTGGGGTTGGCTTTGTTTTGCGCAGTGATAATTTATAGGCGAGTACCGTTCTACAGGGTATTTCAAGCAGGACTATTCGCGCCGATTTCTATATCCGTCATAGTCGCCGCATCTATATTCAGCTACTTTTTTTCTGATTCGGGTATATTTAATTCTATCTTAGATTTTTTGCATATCCCAAGACCGTTTCCCGATAATTGGCTTATCAACCCGAAACTTTCTCTCATTTCCGTTATGATAATGAATATATGGTCGTCTTTTGGTCTCTATATGATAATATTCACCGCTGGCTTGCATTCCATCCCGAGAGAACTTCTGGAGGCTGGCAGAGTGGATGGCGCATCAAGTTTGCAGAGGTTTTTTTATATTGCGTTGCCTCAGCTAAAACCGTTTATCCTTTTGGTTATTGTGTTAAATACAATAAAAGTGTTTCAGATTTTTCCTGAAATATTTACCATGACTCAAGGCGGTCCTCATGGCGCTACGTTGACGCTTGTTTATTATCTTTACAAAGTGGGGTTTCAGCAGTTTGCTATGGGCAAGGCGTCGGCGGTGGGATATATTTTGTTGATTATAATAGGATTCTTTTCGATTATAGAACTATATCTGCTTAGAAGGAGTGATCGAGTTGAAAGGTAGACAATCTAAACGCGCAAAAAGGATAAATTGGTTTTTATGTATGTTGATAGTGCCGGTTTTTCTGACTGTGGTTGCGCCGTTTTTTATAATAGTCAGAGTTGCTTTGATGCCGGATGGTTATTCATCATCAAAAAATAGAAATATCACTATATGGACTGCTGATGATGATTTTGGAGACGAGTCTTATTTTGCTATCAATAAAGGGTATTTTTCTCAGCAGGAGAAAATCGAAGATGATAAGGTATCTCTGATCAAGTGGGAGTTGGAAAATGATGATATCGCATGGGCTCAGTGTGTTATTCCTTTCAAACAGAATCTGTCTGTTTTTGACAAAATAGATATAAAATTGAGTTCGAACAGTAATTCTTTTATAGTTGGTTTTTATGATGGAGAAAACAACGAGACTCACGAGGTTATAAATATATTAGAGACTGATAAGTGGACGGATGTTGAGGTCAGGATGAAAACAATTGATTTTACTAAAGTTGACCGTAATGATATAAAGACGATATATTTCAGGTTTGATCAGCCTAAATCGGGGTATATGGCAATAAAGGAAGTCAGTTGTCATTATAAATTGACTACGTTCGCTAATTTTAGGGATGTTTTTTTGACCGCTTCTTTCGGGCGGTATTTTTTCAATAGTATTTTTATATCTTTAATTGTGATGGTCAGTAATATTTTGTTTAGTACGATGGCTGGGTTTGCGTTTGCTTGGCGTCCTTTTCCTCTGCGAAGGACATTATTTGGTCTTACTATCGTGATGATAATGATTCCGATGCAGGTTCTGATGATTCCAACCTTTATATTGGTTCAGAATTTGGGTTGGATTAACTCATACAAGGCATTAATAATTCCGTTTTTGATATCTCCGATAAATATTTTTCTTATGAAACAGTATATATCGAAAATACCGAAAGATTATGCCGAGTCGGCTTTGGTTGACGGCGCATCGTATTTCAGGATATTTTTCAGCATTATATTTCCTATGTGCAAACCTGCTTTGGCTATTGTTGCTATAAATACATTT
>CAZFUR010000055.1:0-8706 GCA_964522245.1 uncultured bacterium
GTGTGGAGTATTTCCAAAGTTTTATGCATGAGCGTTCCGAACTCCATATGCAGATTCGGTTCAGATTTTATTCCGATAAGTTTATCCCAATAAAATTTTCTTGGACAATCTGTATAATTATTGAGGTGGTTTGCTGAGAAAACTATATTTTCGTCTAAAGATATTCTATTTGAATTGAGAGGCGTTTGTGTTGGGCAAGTTAGCTTAATTTCGGGGGTTATTTCTTTGATTAGTCGTATGGCGGAGTCTTTTTCAGAGTTTTTTAGATGGTATATTCGGTTTGATACCCATATATTCGCTCCGATCGGAGTTTTTATATTTTCTGGATAGGAGTAGTTCCCGAATCCATAGGCGGAGTTTTTAGGGGTTATCTCCAATGCGGATAAAATTGTCTCAAGGATAGGTGATTTTTCTACGTTTTCTCTGGAATAGCTCAGGAACAACTTTTTCCTTGTTCTGGTCAGAGCGTTTATGATTAGTTTTTTATCCG
Source organism: uncultured bacterium (assembly GCA_964522245.1). Classification (GTDB taxonomy): domain Bacteria; phylum Auribacterota; class Auribacteria; order Auribacterales; family Auribacteraceae; genus CAZFUR01. Next base: position 491 of record CAZFUR010000055.1, read on the forward strand.
ATAATTTTGGTCGGTTTTTCTCTTCTATACAATCTTTTATAAACGGTGGAGAGACGTCTCTGGTTGTTCCCTGATAATTTTTTAGATCGAATTGTGGGATAAAGATATAATTGAAGTCGTATGCCGAGCAGTTGTGTATAGACAAAATCTTTACCGATTGGTTAAAGCGGATATCTTTATTTTTTACATATTCAGGGATAAAAAAATCTATATGTTGTAAAAAATCATTGATAGTTGCGGGGGTATTCAGCAGGGCTGAGAATTTTTCGTAGTAGTCAAGCGATGAGAGAAATTTATTCAGTACCTGTATTTGCGGTGTTTCGATGGCAAAGCGATAGATATCTGAAATTCTTATCACGTTGTCGATAAGCGGTTTAGGTTTTTTATCCGGACTTTCATCAAGAAGCAACAGAAAAAGGTCTGTCAGTACGGATCGTTTGGTTTTGTCCGATATTTGATCCGCGAATCGGATTATTCCCCACGATAAAGTGAGGTTTTTGCGAGTGGACTTTTTTTCTATAACTGCTGTCTCTAGCGGGTCAAGGTCTAAAATTGGGGAGTGGAGTATCTGTCTGGCAATGGAGTTGTCGTTGTTTTGTGTCAAAGCTAGGCAACGGCTCAAGAATTTGTATATGACCGATTCGGTTGTTCGAATCCCTTTTTCCGTAACGGACGGAATACCGAGATATTCTAATATATCGGCATAGAAAGAGGCGTTTTCTCTGACGGATGATAAAATTATGCATATTTCGTTTGGTAAAACGTTGTTTTTTAACAAAAAATTTATTTTATGAGCTATATGAAATATTTCGTCTGTGGAGCTATCGGTTAGTGTGCATTCGATGGAGTTGTTTGTAGTGCCGGTCGGTGGAGCGTATATCTCGGACAGACTGTTCACCGAAATTTGTATTTGAGCGGGTATTTTTTTACATGAATCCAATATAAAAATGTTCTTTTCAGAAATATTGAAATCGGATTTTATTTTTTTCAAAAAAGCGGATAGATCTTTTCTGTTGGAATTCATAGAATAAAAATTATTGAATGTGATAACTGTTTTGATATCTGTTTTGTTATTGTGAGTCAAAAGTTGTTTCAAAAGACGGTATTGAGAGTCGTCTGTTTCTTGAAGATCGTCTATAAGGATATAATCTATCTTTGGCAAGATTGTTTTTGGATGGTCTAAAAGTTTTATCGCATATGAGATCAGATTTTCTTGATAGATGATCTTGTTTTTTTCGCAGAACGTTTTGTAGTCGGTATATATTTTATCAAGCCATTGTAAGTTATCCGTTAGTTTGATTTTACCGTTTTGTTTATCCATGTAGGAGATGGTGTTGTTCAGTCGGTTTAGAAATCTGGTACTTTTTAGGTAAGGTTTTAGGTTTTGAGGCAGGTCGGTTTTTTCTAAAAGTTTTGACAATAGATATATTCTGGATCGTTGATATTTATCTGCTTGTAGAGAATGGGAAAGGTTGGTTGTTAGATACTTGTTGTGTTTTATGATAGATTCTGCGATATCTCCATAGCTTAAAACGTTGAGACGACTGAACCCGTCTTGAAACTTTCCCGACAAGAATTCCCTTATAGCGAATAGTTGAGATCCTTTAGACGAGACAATCCAGATACGTTCTGTTTTAGTCGATTTAGATAACTCCAAGAACAGATCCGTGATTAGTTTTGTTTTTCCGCAACCCGGGGCTGCGCATACTAAGGTTGTCCCATCAGATTCAATAATCTTTTTTTTGATACACATTTCAGGTCTTTTTGTTGATAGTGAATTTTCCGAACCAAACCATTATAGATAAGATAAAAATTTTAGACAATATTATTCGCTCAATTCGTCCATTCCGTCGGATAGAATAATTGACTTTGCGAATGATTTATCTTAAATTACTCTAAATTGTTTGCAGTCCAATGTATTGAGAAGGTTTTTATCGTATGGAATATTTTTTTTATGTTTGCACCATCCTTATAACTTTTGGATGGGTACATCGTTTTTATAAAGTCAGACAGATATCTCGGTCGGAATATTTTCTCAAGCCTAATGATAGTACCGATCCGAAAATGCTTCCTTCGGTCACGATATTAATTCCCGCCAAGAATGAGGAGACGAATATTGTACGGTGTGTGGAATCGCTTCTGGCGCAAGATCATAAAGAGCTTGATATCATAGTAATAGATGACAGGTCTACAGATTTAACATCTAAATTGGTTACAGAGATTGCCCAAAAAGATAAAAGAGTGCGTCTGCTGAAGATAGAGCATTGTCCCGATGGATGGTCGGGGAAGAATCATGCTTTGGTTGAGGGTGTGAAGTTGGCAAAACATGATATCTTGGTGTTCACCGATGCGGATACGTATCATTATCCGCATTGCATAACTACTGCGGTTGCGTATGCGGTTGATAACAAGGTTGATATGATGAGTATAAATCCACATCTTGTTGCGGGTACTGTTTGGGAAAATCTTATTATGCCGGTTGCGGGGGGTGTTTTGATGTTGTGGTTTCCGATGGATTTGATTAATAGCGATTCGTCTGATCTGTCTTACGCGAACGGGCAATTCATATTATTTGATAAAAAAAGTTATGATTCGATAGAGGGTCATGAGTCGGTAAAACAGGAATTGCTTGAGGATCTGGCATTGGCAAGGAAGATAAAATCAGCAGGTTTAAGACTGAAAGTTTTATGGGGTCCTCAGTTGTATCAGACACGTATGTATACTAATCTGAAAGATATGTGGAACGGTTGGGTTCGCATATTTTTTTATGGATTGGGTAAAAGTGTTACTAAAGTTATGCTCAGTGTGTTGGCGGTCTTTTTGTTTGCTTTGTTGCCGTACGGTTTAGTTATTTTTGCTTTTTGTTGTATGACGGGTGTGCTTGCGAAAACCATTTCTTTACTGCTTGTTTTCAGTATGTATCTGACACTTCTTATGGCGTATCCCGTTGTTAAGTCGAATAGATGGTATACATTACTTCATATGTTTAGTAGTTTTTTTGTGTGCCTGATTTTGTTGCATACGGTGGTTAATATAATGTTCAGGCGAAAAATAGTTTGGCGTGGAACGAGTTATGTGTCTTAGAATTTAGATCTTTTATTGGAATTGAACGCTTTGATGGGAGATCCTGAAGACAGTTTTATAAAAACGGTTCTAGTCAGACCGAATAAAGTATAGCTGATAAACCCCAGACTCATTACTATTTCCGTATTAGTATACAATAAAACCACAAATGCGCAAACGAGTGCCCATCTTGTTGTTTTGTTGAATTTACCGCGTAAAAAATAGATAAACCCCATCGGAAGAGGATATTTGATTTTGCTCAGCATAAGAACTGCGCTTGCTAATACAACGATTGGAAAGATCCTCAATAGGAAAGGGTTATCATACTTTATTATCAATATAACACAGCTACAAACCAACCCCGCCGCATTCGGAGACGGCAGACCGATGAACTCTTTTTTTGAGGTGGTCTGAGTTTTTACATTAAATATAGCCAGTCTTATTCCCGACGATAACATATAAATAGAGGCTATAAATACGCCAAGTTCCGCCAATTCTCTGAGCATAAATGAAAAAGCCAGTATCCCCGGCACAATACCAAACGACAACAGATCCGACATGGAATCAAATTGGATTCCGAATTCGGATGTGGCGTTATTTCTGCGTGCTATCTGACCGTCAAGGAAATCGCACAACATTGCTATAAACACACATATCACCGCATAAGAGTATTCTTCGTTCAGGATGAACATCAAAGAAAATATCCCGAACAAGAAATTCAAACCAGTCACAATATTTGGCAAAAGAGCTCTTTTATTCATCATAGATCCCTAAAATGGATAATTTACCTTTAACTTTATCGCCTTTTTTTACAGATATTTTACAGTTTAGAGGTATATAGACTTCAACTCTTGATCCGAATTTTATTATACCTATTCTCTCACAGCGTGATACGGCATCGTCTATTTTATGATCTGATACGACCCGTCTAGCGATAATTCCCGCTATTTGGCGTACCATTATCTTAAGTCCTGTTTTCTTATTATGCAAACCGATCGAATTGTTTTCGTTAGCCATGGCTGATTTACTGGAGTTTGCGGGCAGGAATTTTCCTTTTTTGTAAACAAGGTATACTATTGTTCCGTCAATGGGGGCGTAATTAACGTGTACATTGAAGATGGATAAGAAAATACTCACTCTCCAGACTCTTTCTTTGAACAGGTTTGGTTCCATCACCTGATCGATATCCACCACTTTTCCGTCGGCGGGGGAGAGTATTAAATCTTTGTCATCGATTTTTTTTCGGATAGGGTCTCTGAAAAAATAAAATAAGTATCCGCAAAATATCAATCCCGCTATAAAAACGTATGGGGAGACAAAATAGAAGATCACCGTTATGATAATAGACGGTATCAGAAAAGGGATAATTTCTCTAGCTATAGGAATTTTCATACAAATATACCTGAATTATAAATTGAGTTTACCTGTTTATGATACTATTTATCGATTATTTGTCAATTAAATTGCGAACGGGACGGGTATAAATGTTATTAGAAATATTAGCAATATTCCCCAAGCGATAAGTTTTCTTTTTTCGTCCAATTCCTCATAACTGTTTTGAGACGGAGGATGTTTTCTGCCCATAAAAAAAATTATTATTGCCCATATGAGCCATCCTTTCCAAAAAAATCCCAGACAGAATATAGCGAATAGAATCATTTTGGTTGTCTGTTGTTGTTTTTCTCCGAATACGGCGTAGGCGATATGACCGCCGTCTAGCTGACCTATCGGTATTAGGTTAAGCGATGTCACAAATAACCCTATCCATCCTGCGAATCCGATGGGATGGATTACCAGATCGTATCCGGGTGCAGGTGTTTGAGCGAATATTTTTGCTAAGATCGTGACAAGTATTGACGAGCCTATTTTTATCCCGTGAATGGTAGTTATAGGAGTAACACTAGACAGTTTCAGTCCGATAATTATTGCCGGTACAGATACAATAAATCCTGCGATAGGTCCTGCCGCTCCGATATCAAAAAGGGCTTTTTTAGAGTAGATAGGGGATTTCATTTTTATGAAAGCCCCAAAGGTTCCTATAAGTGTTGGTGCGGGTATAAAGTATGGTAAAGTCGCACTCACGTTATGTATTCTGGACGCTATATAATGACCCATCTCATGAGTCAGCAGAATAAACATCAATGTCAGAGAAAACGGCATTCCCGTTACGAAATAAGACGGTGTTAACAATTTTAGTATTGATCCTTGCGGGGCGGTGCCGTTCATCATGATTCCCGCAAGAGTGGTTGTTATGAACGTCAGAAAAAATAGCAGAATATGTTTTCTGTAATCCGGTGGGGCAGGTTTACGGATTGTGTATGTGTTTTCTTCGTCAGACGAGATAAACTCGTATATTTTATCATCGTTCGCCACAGCAATCTCCTTAATCTATTGAAAAATACATGATCGGTGTTTGTTTGTCAATACTCTTTAGATTCAGATAATCTGAAATAGATCAATTTTTTCCGATAGGATAGAATCTAAAATTTTCTGAAGTTTTCTTAAATGTGAGTGAGAAAACAGCAAAACACCGTCTTCAAAACTGTTTCTGCGGATATAGGAATAGGAATTGTTTTTTCGGTTGCCTATAAAAAGGCAGTGAGGTTTTCCGTCAGAATCTGTGATTATCAAAGAAAGTTTCGGTTTTTTCAGTCCGTATTGTTGAGACGGGTCTTTTATTCTGGCGTCGCATATTCTAAACTTGACAAAAAGATTGAATATTTTTCTGACGAGTTCTTTTTTAACGATGCGGTTATGATTATCGATCCAATCGGATTCATTTTTGCGACGGCTAATCATGAGAATTTCATTTGTGGCGGTTTTTATGGATAAAGAGGATATATTTTTAGTTTTTATATCGAACAGTTCTTTTTTTATCCAGTTTTTTAAGGGATAATTTACCATAGAGTCTATATACGGTTTAGCGAGGATACATTCGGGTTGATCTTTTAACAACAGGTAAGAGCTATCATAATCCGCCCCCGGTTTTTTTACGGAGAAATCGATTGAGCTATCAGTAGTTTGAATGAGCACGTTCACGCCTGAGCATTCCTTGTAAGAGAGTGCTTTTCTTTTATCTACGGATCTTTTTGGTGCGTACCTCATATCGGAGATTGTTTTCAGCAGAACATAGAGCGAGTGGCTATCGGTGAGAAATTTTTGTTTCTTATTTATCATATACCAACTACCGTTTTCAAGTTTCTCAAAACGTATACTGTCGGGTTGTTTGTTTCGCAATATGACTTTATCCACTTCCGAGGGATTCAAATCAGGAAACAGCAACCCGCCGATCCTCTCTTCGCAACCTGAAACAAACAGGTACGCAACCAGAGAAAACAGACAGATGAAATTACGCATAAGTTTAACGTAAGTACCTGTCAACGTAGTAGCATAGACTCATATAATTTTTTTATGCGTTTGCGTCTATAAAACAGCAATAGCCCTGCACAGATAACCAATCCCGAAACACCAAAAATATTAAATAGTTTCAGCAAAGATGTTGTTTGTGCGGATAGTTCACGTATGGGGTGTTCGGCTATGGCACGTGTTCTGATGCCGATAAGGTCTTCTCCTTGAGCCATCCAGTCGATAGTATTTAAAAATAAGACGGCATTGGTATTAAATCTTCGCAGAGAATCGCTTGTCAGAAAATAAGAACTTCCCATTACGAATATTTGTGTAGCGGGGCTTTGTTCTATAATTTTTCTATCGGTGTCGTTTGGTGATTTGATAGGTTTTGCCGAGTCATTATCCGCTTGAATGGGCGGGATGGTTTTTCCTTTAAAATTACTGGTGAATTCACCTGACAAAACTGCGGCTAAAGTAAGTTGTTTTTCTTGATCGGGTGGCACGATAAACCGTTGTTTAGGATTCAGACTGAACTGTCCGTTTTGAGTCCAAGAGAATTCACTGGATTTTAGAAGTTCCGTTGCTTCAACATTTTTAAGTTTATGTTGTAATATGGAAACCGAGCTTGTCCATGGTATAGTCAACGATTTAAAGCCCCTCAATACAGGTGAGCCTTCGGCGAAATTCTTAAAAAGCACTTTCACGAAAAACGGATAGTTCACGGATGTTACATACTGCATTCTGTTGTCGGGGGATTCGCTGTAAGTTAGGCGATCGTTGTATCGATCTAGAACCAAATCCGTGTTGACTCGTGCTCCGTACGATTCAATCAGCTTGGTCAGATTGTTTTTCTGCGCAGTAGCCATCAGCCCCATCTCAAAGTTGATTGATACGGTATCCAGAAGGAGAACAAGTTTACCGCCTCTCATTAGGTATTGATCTATCTCAAATAGGTCTCTTTGAGAAAAATCTTTTTTCGGACCCGCTATAATCAGAACGCTGATATCTTCAGGAACAGATTGACCGTTCTCCAAAGAGACTGTTGTTACCTCGTATTGTTGTCTGAGTGCTCCCACGATAGGTGCGTATTCTTTTGTTATATCTCTTTCGTCATGCCCGGTCAGGAAACCTGCTTTCAGAACTATACCGGTTGTAACTTTTTTTATTGCCGATGTCAGATCATATTCAAGATTGAATTCGCTTTGCACGATCGGTAAAATCTCTTTTTTATCTTCAAAAAATATCCCTATACCGAGATAACCGTTTTTGACTTCAACCTTATCTTTTTCCCTGAAAGTCATCTGTACTTGCGGGATACCCATGCTTTGCACCTGTTTTTCTAGCTCAGGATCGGATGCGGGGTCTTCTTTCTTCACCACGATATGTCCGTTAGAAAACGCTTTATATTCGTCTAAAATATCTCGTACCAGTCTTTCTTTAAGCATCATTACGGGAGGAAGGTTGTTGGAGAAAAACAGTTTTATTGTCACTCTGTCATCTAGATTGGAGATGATTTTTTTTGTTGAGTCGGCTATCGTGAATTGTTTATTTTCCGTAAGGTCTAGGCGAACGAATTTGCTGCTAGATATGCCGTTTATGATAATCAATAGACCAAGAACAATTAAGATCGATATAGATGATTGTGTAGTAAGTTGCAATTTTCTTTTCATAATGCTCACCATTTCCTGCTTTCTAATGATCTAATGTTTAGAAACAAAAAGAAGAATATAAAAGAGAAATAATATATTAAGTCTCTGGAATCTATGACGCCCCGTGAAATGCTCATAAAATGAGATCCAAAACCG
>CAZFUR010000056.1:0-7868 GCA_964522245.1 uncultured bacterium
CTTTTACAAGTGCGATGACCTCATTATTTTTTGCTAAAAAATACAGTTCATCGCCCATATACATCTGTCCAATCCACTGCTCTAACGCAGAGAGCGTCTCCACCAACACAGGGTAACCCGCTTTGTCTCTTTCGATACGATACGCACCAAAATCACTATCCTCAAACGGTAACGGCAACAGGTACTCTTTACCGGTAACTGAACTCCACATTTTCACCGGTCTACCGTTACGAAAAGTAGTAATCGTACGGGGACCATCCATATCTGAAAACGGATGTCCTTCATCGTCGTAGCGTATCACGAGCGGTTTTATTATCTCGCCTGTAAAATCCGCGGACAGATCACCGACAGGTATCTGCGTATGCTGAATAAACCGATCTCGTTTTTCTTCATCCGCAAAAAACGTATCTGTTACTACCCGCGATAGGAGCTGACGGGAATTATTTGCCAAATCAGATAAATGATTAGCAAGCACTGCTACGGCAATCGGTAAGGTAAGTTTTTTTTGCGCAAGATACTTCAAGTATTGAAACCTTGTCGGATTGATATATATCACGTTATACGGCACCTGCCTAAGAGGACGTTTACCGATAACTATCGTCATGTTCGATTGAATTTCTGCCCGCAACTGCGGATTGACAGTACCTATCTCATCCAAAGCTGATTGGACCAACTTTTTTATCATCGGGCTGTCTGAAACATCTTCTTTTTTGATAAAACCGGGTTTTGGTGTACCGTACAAGACAACTGCAGGAGCATAACTAACCGACGTATCCGTCGCAAGTTCACCGTCCATATCTTTGATATCCTGATCCAATGATTTTAAAATTTCAGATCGCATTCGCGGAGAAAAATATCTAAGGTTAGCTACAATAAATTGAGCTTGAATAAGCAATGTTTTAGCGGTTTTATAATCATTATTCTCCACCACCTGCCATGATGCCTCCTCGACAATTTTTCTGAACGTTTCAAACTGACCTATCTCACGATCGATTATTTCCTTGTACTGCATGGGATGCAACGCAATAGGAAACCTTTCGCCAACATCACTACCTAAAATATCAATCGCCTGCACTGAAAATCCATCACCTAATTCCATCTGCGGGTAATACGGTTTTAACGATTTTTTAGAAAATTTCAACAACCGCGCATCAATCGGCAACCCTAAATCACTGAAACGTCCAAGATCACGTGCCAACACCTCGTCTCGCAAACGGTCCGCCGCAATAAACGCTTCCGACAGAAAAGATCGATCTTTCTCTCTGTTCAGTTCCAGTTTTTCCGTATCCACAAATATATCACGGTTAACGGATAAAACACCTTGGTCGTAAAACGACTTAACAGAATCTTTATCGATAACCTCATCATCTATTTTAGAAACAAAATGGATAACCAAATCGGTAATCCCTTCTTCGGGGCGAACACCATTAAGAAGGTACGGAGAAACACTCAACCGTGCGGGAATGTATGAACTCTGCGGGAGACGTGTAAGCGTTTCGCTAAAAACCGCATCAAACCCACCAAACAAATCTTGCGTTTCATACTGTTGGATTTTTCCATCGACAATTGCACGCAACCGTTTTAAGTCGCCCACGACATCCTCAAGCAAAGAATGAGTAGTAAATAACTGCGAACCGTCAATTCGCTCAACAACAGATTCTAACAACACCACCGCTTGCTCATGTAAACCGCTATCCCAAACCCGTCGAACCCGTACGTAATCGTCCAGAATCTGTTTGCGAAGAATATCCGCCTGACTGAGCGATTCATCAAAAGAAAACTTTCGCGAAAAATCAAGGATAAAATCAAGCGTTTTTTCAGAATGAGCCGAGACAAAATCTCTATTCGTATCGATTCTCAATATTCCAAAATACTCTTTGTTAAAATCCGCCACAGCCTGCATAACATTAACCACTATCCCTTCATGAAGACCGTGCTCCATAAAAGCGAGAAACTTAAAATCTTCACGTTGAGACTCACGCCAACCGTCAGAGCGATCTTTCAGTAAATTATCACGGACTTTTCTGATCAAACCGATATAAGTATTGATGGTATCTCGCACAAATTCAGGATCAACCGATTCCGATAAAGTTCGTTTTTCGTTATCCCACATAACCGCTACTGCCTGAGCCGTCAGATATGACGGTTCACTCTTTGCCGCTTGTTTATCCACTCTGCGAAAAATATTCAACATAGCAGACAATTCGTCAATCGATCTACCGCCGCGTACAACCACACTATTCTCGGCTGACAATTCGTACGACTCCACTAATGCCAGAAAAACAGCATGTCTGACAGATGGACTCAACGTATTCCACTGTTCATGCGCAACAAGATCCAACAATTTTGATTTGGCATCGGCAAAATTATATCTAAAATCATTTTTAGTCAACCGACTAAATATTCTATTCACTCTGCCAGAAAGGATAATCGGAACACTTTCTCTGTATACACCGGATACAAACTCTACCCACCGCAACGGCAGTTGATGTTGAACAACAATTAGTGACGCCAACCCTTTTTTCTCACTAGGAGACAAAACATTCCACTCATTTTTTATCTGAGCAACCATATATTTAAAATCTTCACGCAATTTTAACGCTACATCACGTTGAGCGAGTTCAGACTTAACGGTTCCAAAACTGTCAGTTTCTTCATCCAGTATATCTATCGCCGCAACAATAAACGGTTTTAGATCGGTTTGAAATACCGACTTAGATAAGTCACGGACCCGTGCCTGCTCAAGAATAGCATTCACCGATCGCACAGCATCACCCTTACTTATAAATAACGGTAATTTACGCGTTTTTTTGTTTCTGTACTTGAAAGAAAATCCTAACCCTTTGCCCGGTAAATAGTAAACTTGCAAATTATTTTTGAACTCCGCCAAACGGTTTTCAAACAATCTCTTTGTTTCAGACGACAACACCGTCTGTTTCCCGTCAGGCAACGTAACCAGAAACTCCGTCTGACCTGCAAAATTTAATTGCTCCTCAAACAGATAGTTCGCTATATCGGTTACGCGCTCTGTGAGTTGTTGAAGCTGATTAGCATAATCCAGATAAACTTCCGCAGACGAGTCTTTATTGAAATCATCTATCACAGACCTTACCTGCGAATAAACAACACCTGTTCCGAATAAACGCTTGAAGAACAACTTATACTGATCGTCCACCGCAACGGTGTTATTTTTAAATCCCGAAACGAGAAATTCCTCTTCACGCATATCCGCCGGTTTATTCATTTCATCCGCTACTCCGTCAAGCAAGATACCCCTCTCCAACTTCAACATTATACGAAGGTTTTTAAAATTCAAACCGAACAACATATCCGCCTTGTTCAATCCCTCACTATATGCTTCGTACGAGCTTGAATTTTGGAAACGTATATACGGTTGAAGCAACTGAGAGACAAACGGATCGACAATACCGGATAGGTCTTCAAAAGATGAAAACACCTTGCCCGAACGACGTGCAACAACAATCTTTGTAGCTGATTTACCAAGAAAAACACCTATACGTTCCGCTATTCCCTTGTTCTCTAATAATTCCGGCTCATTTTTGCGTAATTGTTCAAATAACAGTTTGGTAATACGTGTTTTAGATACCGTATTGAGGTTTACTATATCCGGATGGACGGCGACAATCCCTTGCGCAAATGATACAATAGCCGACGCCATCAATTTAGCGGCAACAGTAGGGTTTTCATCCATCAATTCCATTACCCTGCCGAAAACAGCCTTCTCAATCAACACAACACTACCGCGAGCAGATGAACCGATCAAGGCTTCTAAACTTTTGCGAGCACGAGGCAAAAACGATCTACTCGTCACAACAACGCGACCTTCATTTTTCAACCATTCAGCAATTCCGGGATCCACCGACGTAATCATATTCAATACATTATTCATCAACCTATTTATCGCGTAATTGTCCGTTTTCTCCTGAAAATGAGTAAATTCATTATCTGTATCAACACCGTAAAGCAATAGATCGGGTAAACCCGGCTGAGAGACCTCTTCAAACGCCCCCCCCTTATCAAAGGTTGTGGAAAAATAGTTCGCAAATAAACGTTTATACACAGAATCCGCCAAGCCAAACAAACGATGACTTTGCGAAGTAGCGGAGAGGTTTTTCTCAGCTTCCACACGTTTCTCCAACGCAACAGAACAAGCCAAACCATAAATAACAGCAGGCAATGACAAGCGCGAAAGCTGTACACTTTTTTCATCGACCAAAACCGTCTGCTCACCACTATCCAATGCTTTACGCACAACAGATACAGAACCAAGTAATAATGAATAATAATTCCTGAGCGACTCTAACGCATCGACTTGCGCTATTAGCTGAGTTCTATCAAATTCGGTAGCGAATTGATTCGTATACGCCCTAATCTTGTTTTCCAGATCGAAACGTTGCGCAACCGTATCGGCAACAGTCTGGCGAAGCGTTTTTATACGGGCTTGCATGGTAGCGAGCTGTTTATCTGTCTGTTGTTTTACACCGATTAATTTTGAATTGGTCAACTGATCGATATCACGCTCTAAGACCTGTATTTCCGCAAAAGCTGTACTGACGGCAGTATCGAGTTCTGTCTTATCTTCACGCAATTTATTGATAAGATCCTCATTTATTGAGTATCCGTCTAAAACCGCCTGCAACTTTTTGAGCCGACTATCATATTGTTGTTCGGCATTCGTCAGCAAACTATCGTAATCGTCTAGAACCGACTTTAGCGACACACCATCGGGTAAAAACTGCGTCACGCCATAAAGATCAATCTGTGGTATATCAGCCTCAGACTTTGTGAGAAGATCGTTCCATTCATCTTTCAATTCAGCATAAGCAAACAGACGCGCGCTTCCAGAATCAATCGGTATATCGGCACTATTAATTTTTGTAAGATAAAACCCCGCAGGATCATTAAACTGATTCTCCGTATCAGCCTTTAGGTCTTTATACTTAAACTCCATACTCTCAGACTGATACCCCAACAACCCAACCTTATAGACATCGCCAGTCTGTTCGACTATACCAAGATAGGTACCGTCTTTGTTTTTTTGCATAATCTTAAGATCAACATCTACATCACCCGCAGATGATCTGAAACGAATCGGATGTTGCTCGGCAACCGCCTTATTCAATATAGTACGTCGGCGTTTCGGGCTTGCCAAAATCGATTTTTGCCCCAAAGAGATGTTCATCTCTGCAGATAGAATCTGTGAATTCACTAATCGCTGAAATTGATCAAAACCGATCGGTCTACCCGAATCGGCTTCCATATCTTTAGCCGACTTAACGGTTTGCGAGACGACAGTAAACAGTGTCGTCCTCCGACGGCTTGTAGGAACAGTATCCAACACACCGGAAACCAAATCATACCACCGTTGTGTCCCCACAACCCCTTGTTCATGGGCAGTATGCAAAGCTATGAGAGCAGAAGTAATCTTATTTTCCAACTCTGAGGTTATCTTTATATCAGGGTTCAATCTGGTTAAAAAGAGAAGAGCCCTATTAAAATACGATTCAAACCGATCACCGACAATAATCTTTCCTACCCGTTTACTGAAATACGGAACTACAGGACCGACAAGGTTGATATAACGATGAAGGAATTCCATTCCGGGACCCGGCGTTATACCAAGTTTCCCATACAAATAATCCAATACCGCCGACTTCTCACCCGACGTAAGAAGTGAACTAGTAATATCAATTTTATACGATTTGCCGATTTCATCAAAAATTTCGATAACCCTCTTCTCAAGCGAATCCTCAAACGGAGAAACAGGCGCTCTGCCAAAAGTTTCCATCTGTATATTCCGACGCACAGTTTCATTCACATTCATTTTTGAAACAGGCACACTAAACGACGGTTTAGTCATTACATGAACAATTACGCTGTCAGAATCAACAGGTTTTATCACATTCATCCGAACAGTATCGTTTAGCTGAATGACGGCACCGGGAACAATCTCTCCATCAGCGTCAACAGAAATCATTTTCTCCGCAATCTGCTTGATAGTCTCCAACGACAAATCCGGTTCTACAATCAACGTACCCACGTTTAGACGATCAAAAATAGCACGGTATTTTTCGGCAACAGTATCCAAATTTACAACACCCAACTCCCCTGTTCGTGACTCACCCTCCGTCTTACTAAACAACGTAAGCGCAAGAAAAGCAAAGAAACGACCGGGCTCCGACCTACTGACGAAATAACGGTTTTGTTTTTGCTCGACTAATCCCATATTGCGAAACATCTGAAGATATGTCTCAAGCTGAGAAATCGTAACAACAGGCACCGATTCAGAGGAATTCAGTTCATCCAACAGATCTTTAAGAGATTTTGGAGTATCAAAAATAGTTTCCAGTATTTTTGTCCTCACAGTTCGGTAATTACGAGTAACCTGAACGTACCCTTTTGAACTCAAAAATTCCTCTGTGATTCCGTCGTACAACATGACTGTCTCAAGCAAATTGCGCTCTAATTGAGCATCCGTATTATCAACGCCCAACCGATCGGTAAAACGAACAAAAATAGGTGTCTGACTATTGGCAAACTTTATCCGAGCAATAATATCATCAAGCGATACCTCTACCGATTCAACCGTTAAGGTATCCTGATAATTCGCCGTACGGATAATTTTATTAATCGCCGTTTTAAGGTCTTGTTCTATTTGTGGACGGATAAGAATCTGTTCTTCAGAAGAATATCTGGCAAGGATATCGGTATAGAGATCATGGAGTTTTGCGGTAGTCAATAACGTTTTCATTTTGGCGGATAGTATCGCCTTGCGTTCTTCGTAAACCAACGGTGTTCCCTGCGTTAACCATGACGCCACTTTAAGAGTACTGGTGTGCACCGCCAACATCTGCTCGAAAGGTGTACGGATATTTTTTAACAACGAAGTATAAGGTATCGAAGACTGATCGTCATCTGTGTTGGGCGTAACAACAATATAAGAGATATCTTTTTTCTTCAATATCTCGGTAATACCATACGTATGAAATCCACCGGCGACAAAAACAATCGACTCCTCATCTTTTTTCCGCATCAGCCCGACTAAGTTCTCAACCATATTGCGTTCACGTAAATGAGCAATCTTATAAAAATCCTCAAAATTCTCTATATTCAGCTCAATGGCGGACAGATCAAAATCCAACGCTACCGACTCACCAAAGATTTGCGCCTTTTGCTTCACAAACCGAATGATAGAACCAAATTTATATTTTTTTCTGTACCGATGGTATTCGCTCACAAAATTTCTGGTCATTTGCAAATGGCTAAAATTGTTTATAAGATCGATATATTCAGAAATTTCAAATAATTTTTTCTGATCCTCATTTTTCAACAAGTCGTTAAAAATTCTTTCCTCAAGCAACCCGCTTTCCTGCAAAACACTGTTATGATCCATTTTGGAGAATTCTGTTAGACACTGAATATACTTGTGTAGATTAGGCAACTTCTCGACGGCAAAGTTATGCTCTTCAAACAACCCGTTCAGATAAAAATAATATTCCTCTGAAGAGATCTTTTTCGTTTTAAATTGAAACTCTTTTTTCAATAGTTCCGTCGAATCCTCTTTGGGTAACCGGCTACTAAGACGCCTTACCGCTATGTAATGCTCCGATTCCACACGGGGGAAATTTATCGTAGCCTCAAGGGTCACAAGATTAAGTAGTCTATTAAGGTTTTTTAGGTCATCGTATTCAACAAGGTATTGGTCGGCAAAATCTATCAAATGCCGACAGTGGGAGACAAAATCGACTTTATTACAACGGTAATCCCTGATCGCATTATGATATTTCAACAAATACGGACCGTATACATGCGGTTTGATTTTCTCTAGATTAGCATCCATCACCTCA
>CAZFUR010000056.1:7878-8681 GCA_964522245.1 uncultured bacterium
CCTCACAAAAATAGATCAACTCCTCCTGATAAGGCAATGAACGCAAAAACGCATTCAGGTTTCTTCGGTAAAGATTTTTATCTTCCATTCCGTAAAGTTTAACAATTTCCTTATCCTTGCCCTGATTTTCAACGATACAGAGATATTCTGAACCGTCAATTTTACCCTCTTTAAGAAAATAATCGGCAACTTTCTTTTTTACCGATTTATCAGGAAAAGCAGAGAACTCGGAGGTATCTACGACACCCGACGCACCCTCTATGCCCACAACATCAACGGAATATACTCGTCTAAGATAATCCACTATTTTTGAAAGATATTTTTGAGCAGAATAGTTTGTATGACTATCTTGAATATGAATAACAAGAGTATTATCTTTGCCGGCGTGTCGTTCGTTGATCGAACCTAACTCACGCGGTATTGATATATTTTTCGCACTAATACTTTCGGCACGAACAATAGAATTGAACAATAATGACTCAATTAAAATCAGGCTTATAACTTTGAACAAAAAAGACTTAGTAGCCTTTTTGTAAAAAAGGGAATCTTTGCTATTGATAATCGGTGACAACGGACACTTTTTTTTCATAATTATCCACCATTAATTCGCTCATAACCAGTCACGATAATTATATCATAAAAAAGTCAAATCCGTAAGAACATTAGCATACTGTCAACGATCTTGCGATAGCCCGTATCGGATATCTAAACAATCGGTCAATCGAGAATACCAGATTTGGACAGGGTGATTCGGGAAAAGGTCTCGCAAATTAAGATAACAACCTTAATATATATTGCTTTTT
>CAZFUR010000057.1:0-8666 GCA_964522245.1 uncultured bacterium
TATCAACACCATCCGCAACGGTGCTGAGGATTCTCTTATGGACGTCTGTTTTTAATCTTATCCTATGCTGGCCCAGACCTGTATACCTCGCTTTCGGGAAACCGCAGCTCGGAACGAAAATAGGACTGATCGTTTTTGTCACTTTTGTGGTACTGCTGTTAATTTTAGTTCCTCGGTTCGCTCATGTAGGAGCGGCGGTATCGTATCTGATAATGTTTATGTTAAACTTAGGACTGAACTGTTTTTTCGCCATGAAAATAATAAAAAATGCGGACAAATAACTTATATTAAAAAAAAAATCGTTATTTTTATGAAGAACTTTTGTTGTAAGTTGCGGGTTTTCTCTCTATATTGTTCGCGAATTCATAATTTGCTTCGTATGAAAATCTATTTTCCCTTGACTATTTAGTACTGCTGTGCTAGAATTTAGTATATGACAGGTGGTGGTTGTTTAACTCTGAGAGGTTGCTTATGAGATTTTTATTTTGCGCATTTTTGTGCGTAATAACAATGTTCTCACATGGTGAGGGTGTATGTGCGCCTACTCTGGTTGAGTCGGAGTCTGTACATTTTTCGTTGCATTGGGTGGATAATACCGCTCCGGTAGTGAGTAATATTTCGATAGAAGGCTATTCAGGAAATATTGTGATCACTTACGATCTTGCTGATTGTGACGGAGACCTATGCTCTATTTTTGTGCAGTATAAAGGATCCGGCGCAAGCGATGTGTGGACTACGCTCACAACAAGCGATAACGACACTCTAACCGGTGTCGCTCCCGCAACCGGATTAAGTCTCACATGGCAATCGGCAACAGACCTACCCAACGCCAACGGAGAAATATACAGTATAAGAATTTACGCAAATGACGGCACTATCGATGGTGCAAAGTCTCAATACACGCCTGTTCATGTGATAAATAGCTACGTATTCACGCAACTGTCTTATTATAAGGTATATAACCCTCAAATAAACAATAGCGGGTACGTCACTTGGGCAGGAGACTTTTTTGACGAGAACGATTCGCATGTATCCCGAGACATATACCTGTACAACGGATCCGATACACCCGTCCAGATAACAAATTTCGATTCTTTTGCCTATACTCCGCAAATAAGTGATAGCGGTTCCATAGTTTGGGCGGGAATACCGTCTTCCGCCGAAA
Source organism: uncultured bacterium (assembly GCA_964522245.1). Taxonomy (GTDB): domain Bacteria; phylum Auribacterota; class Auribacteria; order Auribacterales; family Auribacteraceae; genus CAZFUR01. The sequence goes on from CAZFUR010000057.1 coordinate 1,166, forward strand.
CAGATACTGAGATATACTACTACGACGGCTCAACCGTCACTCGCCTGACAACCAACGACCATAACGACGGAACACCTCAAATAAACAGTTACGACAAAATAGTATGGTCAGCCTCAGACGGTAACGACACGGAAATATTCCTTTATGACGGTTCAACCATAACACAAATCACCGATAACAGTTACGATGACAATAAACCGCAAATAAACGATGACGGAAACATCGTCTGGAGCGGTTGGGACGGAACAGACTGGGAAATATATCTCTATAACGGCTCAACTACGGCTATAACATCAAACAGTATCGACGATTTAGATCCGCAGATAAACAACGCAGGAGTGATCGTCTGGTCAGGCGGAAACGGCATATCGTCTGAGATATATGTCTATAAGGATTCAGCAACAACAACAATAACATCCAATAGTTATGAAGACGTACAACCACAGATAAACAGTGACGGTGATATTGTGTGGGCAGGCAAAAACGGCTCCGATTATGAAATCTTTTTGTTCACACCCACCACACCCACTCCGACAATTTCCCAGGTCACTACAAATTCCCGCGAAGACCTTTTCCCAAAGATAAACGATGCCGGCGAGATCACTTGGATCGGAGGATCGGGATCCGCATCTGAAATATACGTTTATAGCGGAACAGAAACAACACAGCTCACTTATGATTCCTGTCAAGACATAAACAACCAAATCAACGACAGCAGACATATCACATGGGCAAGATGGAACAACACATACTGGGAAATTATGTTAGCAGTGCCTGCAGATTTACAATCGATAGATATTATCGCTCTCGAGAAAATGTCTAGTTTGGTGAATCTGGTTTGGTATATCAATCCGCCTAACACAAAGTATAAGCTATTATGGAGAAATACTCTAGACGGATCATCATCCTGGAACGAAGTCAACGGAGACGCACTGAACGATATAGTGAATCATCCGGACGGAACAAAATCATGGACGGATAACGGTAACGATCCGGATATGGGCGGGGAATCTTCCGCCGATGTACCGAAAAGATTTTATAAATTGGAAACAAAATAAATAGACCTTAATAGGCTTTCTATTTTTTTACTGAACGGAACATACAACAAAGGAGGGGCAAAAGAACTAACGCTAGAAGGTGAATCAAGTTTTTTTCAAACTGAAACGACAAAACTAAAAGGAGTAACAAAATGAAAAAAATGCTATTTTTGATGGTCGCTTTGTTGGCTGTATTCTCAATCACCACAGGTGCTTTCGCAGCACAATCAGTAGATAATGAATCAGTAGCAATGACATTGGATTGGGATGAAGCAGATTCAACATTAACACTATATGAACAAGACAACTCAACAGAAATCACAACTAGTGCCATGACTCTTGTAAAATCAAGCTCTTTTAATTTGGGTGATAACAAGAAGTATGTCGCTGGTTTAATTTATGCTGAAGTTGGTGGTGGAGCACAACCTTGGAAACTCGCTGTTGTAATTGAAGGCGACAACGAAGGTAGTAACCTTGAACATTCAACGAATCCATTGAAAACTTTGGCTTTCAAAGTTGATTGTGAAAACGCTGCCGCTGAAGACACAGAAATCACAACTGCTTGGACAGCTGGTACAGGCTATCTTTACATGAAGCCTGAAAATGCTAATAATGATGGAACCGGTAACATTTTCACCACTGCTAGAGCATCTGACCTAGCCGGTGCTACAATGATATGGTACGGAGCTTCATACATGAACTCACACGCAAGAATACCTTTCTCATTTGGTGTAGGACTTGGTGGCGAAGATCTGATTGGCGGAACTTACGAAAGAAGTGTTAAGTTCTTACTTTATTACGATTGAGATAACTTTAAACAATACATTTCAGGGCAGGTATTCTTTGTACCTGCCCTGAGGGTATAAAAGATGAAAATATTTATTCAACTATTTACAATTTGCGTTTTGTTCAGCGGGACCGTTTTTGCGGATATAACACTAACGCTTTATGAAAATGACGCTTCCACAGAAATATCTGACGGTACGATGGATCTGTTGAAATCAACGACCCTGTCTCTTGGTTCCAACAACTCCTATATTGCTGGTTTGATTTATGCAGAAGTCTGGGAAAACGATGGGGAAGCATGGAAACTCGCTCTTGTGACTGAAGGCAATGATAGAACAAGCAGTCTTGTCCATTCTAAAAATTCATTAAAAACTCTGGCTTTCAAAGTACAATGCAAAAACGATGACAACGAAGGTACAACAATTACATCATCCAATTTTACGAACAGCTATGTTTATATGAGAGAAGAAAATGATTCGGGTACAAATATTTTTAGCGCCTCAAGATCAAATGATTTGAATTATGCGACCATGATGACGTATGATGACGCATACATGAATACACATACAAAAATACCGTTCTCTTTTGGAGTCAGTTTGTACGGATCACACCTGATCGCCGGTGAATACAAAACAACTGTCAAATTTCTCCTATACTACGACTAACCTACTTTTTAAAACAAACCGATTCTCGAACAACTGTTTTTATTCTTAGTTTTTTCTTTAAAAACTGTCGCTTAATTGTTACTCTCTAACCTATCAAGACTCAATTATACGACAGCTCTCGGTTAAAGAGAGCCTCAATGCAAAAATAGTAAAGGTTGTGAAAATGAAAAAACTTATTCAATTATCACTGATTTTTTTACTGGTTAACGGTGTAGCTTTTGCCAGAATAGCGGTAAGACCCATCAGGGTAGAGCTGACAGCCCAATCAGAGCAAATCGCAAAAGGAAATTTCGTAATAAAAAATCTTGAGAAACATACTGTTAATGTAAAAATGAGGTTAATAAATACTTCTGCTTTACACACAGATCTTGATTGGATAAAAATAAGCACCAATACCGTCGAAATACCTAAAAACAAAATGATGAAGTTCTTTTATACAATAACACTACCAAAAAATGCCACTGGAGAATATAGCGCCAGAATAAACTTCACAGAACAGCCCCTTGTAGAAACCAGATCAAAAATGCTGATGACCATATCTATACCGATTTACGTAATTGTCAAAGGAAAAGAAAAATACAAAGTAAAAATTGATAAAATTGAAATAAATAATAATGTTGCCTTATCTTTCATATTTGATATAAATAACAAAAGTAACGTTCATATTCGCCCTTCGGGACAGATAAATATCACCGATCTAAAATATCCCGATAAAAAGTATACGCTCCCTTTTAACGGTCATCACGATTCGATCAGACTCAAAACTAAAAAGAAATTAATCGGCAAAAAAATCAGGGTAAAAGAAGCGTTGCCTGACGGAAAATACCGAGCTGAAATTAATATTATCTGGGCAAAAAGCAAAGCGGTTAAACCTACAAGAAAGGTTGTCTTTTTTGAGGTAAAGGGAAAGGGTAAACCGGTAAGAAGATTCAGCGGATTCTTCTACAAACTAACTCATCTGTTTAAGAAAAAGTAGGTTTTCTTTTATTCCGTCAAAAATATCTTTAATCGTTAAATTCTGTTTAAAGTAGTATAGAAAATCTGTTATATACAAAGCCCACGCCTCTCCATTCGGGAAATTCAGTTTTCTGGATATACTCAATAAAAATAAAGAGTAACTGTACAGCAACGTAAAAACGGTAAACAGCAAAACAATAACAAAACTTTTTCCCTTCATTTTAAAACACGGTGCCATACAGAAAATAAAAAAAGGAACTGCCCCCGTTAGGTACCTTTGGGTATATGAGCCGGGATTAAACCATTCGCTGAAATATCCATACAAAACCACCATCACCGCCAAACAAGAACCAGCAAAAAAACCAACAATCTTAGTTTTGCGGTCAGAGTGTTTGAGATGCAAAAATATACCGGGGAAAACCAACAGGAATACAGGATAAAACCAGAAAAAACCACGTCTCAAAGAAAACAAAATGTTCAAGGCAGGTAGACGATTAAACTCCAAACCGGATGAGTATCCCGGATAAAAAGAACCTGAATGTATCAGATAAAAAACAGGTACCACCCACACAACAGATAAAAATCCCAAACTTAACAATGAAACCGATTTGATTTTACCGATACGACCATCCAAGAAAAATAAAAACACCAAAACCACAAAAAAGATCATCACATTCGGCAACCTCACAGCCGAAGCCAATCCGGAAATCATTCCGATCAGAAACAGCTGTCTTGATCCATGACGATCCAAATATTTCTCAAAAAGATACAACAGCAACACCAACATAAAAAAACTGTCCGCATGACTCATCCCGGACTGAGCGTAGAAATGCAACGGCGACGAAAAATATCCGACAAACACCAATCCCGATGCGATATAATCCGAAAAACCACTTTTCAAAAGTAGAAGAAAAAGTAAGACTAATCCCAAAAGCGTATAGAAGTTATGCGCAAGAACAACCCCCATACTTCTTATCAGAACAATATTCGGGACATTTTTGTAAACATGATGGGAATCAACCGCCTCTCTAGGAATAACAATCGACCCAAATAAAACCTGCGATAACAACACAAACGGAGCATCCATTATCGCCAATCCGGGCGGATACTGGGTTATCCATCTACCGTCGGATGATTTTTTGAATCCATTATAAACACCGTAAACATTGTTATTCAGATCAAGATCACCGTCAAAGACAACAGACTCCACAATAGCATAATACCCCCAACCATCACCGCCGAGCCCCTGTTCAAAAACAAACATGTGACAGATTACAGACAGGAAAACCGCCAACGTTAAGAATTTACCCATAAACAACAAACCTTTATTCGACAACTTTACGGCAAATATTCCGCTGTAAGAGGTATGACTTTACGGCAAAACGAGACCATTTTATCCTGAGTTTCTTTATAAGGATACTCCTCCTCTTCGGGAATACGCATAGAAACCCTGATAAGAGCACAACTGCTTTTTCTGTATATCAGCTGAGTCACTGCCGCTAATAATTGTTGCAACATATAACGAGACGAAAAAAACCTGCCCGTTTTGTACCAATACAGATACATCCATTTTGAGCTACCGTGATTAACAATCAGTCTTTTTACATCAAATTTTTTCTTGATAGTATTTTTTATATAAATCTCTTTTTTCTCTTCAACAATGTTCCCGCCCCCCGACAAACACAGTTCAGGAGGATGAGCGACTTTCCTGTTATTCTCGGAAAAAATAACCGATAGATAAACAGGTGGAACATCCTTTTTTTTGTACTCCCGATAAAAAACGTCTTCTGTCTCTAGGATATCCAAGGTATGTTGGTCCATATTGATCTCTGTACTTTTCATACCGTCGATCTCGGTAGGTATCCGCTCGGCAAAATGTCTGTTATAGTTCTTTACGTTATAGTAAAAACCTATCCACAACACAAACGCAGACAAAATAAACAAAATCGCTGTTATGAGTACTCTGGAGATTTTCATACTGATCCTTTATTCTTTTTACCGGAGATAAGTTTTTCCACCGCAAACATTATGCAAAAAGCGATCACAAAAACACCCAACCCCGAAATATCATGGAATTTGCCCGTCGCCGTAGGTATATCAAACCAGTGAGCCACAAAACAAAGAGACGTTATCCTGATAACATTAGACGCTATCGCACACGGAAACGCTATGATAAATAACAGGTACTTTTTCCATAATTCTATCTTACACATATAAGAGAACAAAGCCCCAAACGCCAACAATGATATGAGAGACCTCAACCCGCTACAAACATCACCCACCGTCATCACTCCCGAAGAGATAACAATCTTACTTCCGTCCTGAACTATCAAAATCCCCGTCAAATCGACAATCCTGACCGCTATTGCCGTCGCAAAAAATTTCAATTTTAGATTAATAACCGCAATCCACGCTTCAGGAATCGGTACCATAAAAAACAAAAACAGTATAGGAAAAAAGAACAGTTTGCGCATCTTCCCTCCAAATATATACTCAATAGCACCATACAAAACAACCAACATAGATAATCCACCCAGAAAATAAAAACGCCACAGTGCAGACAACAACAACATTCCCATCCCGATAACCAAGAAGATAACCCTTCCACCGTCCACATCCTTGAGGGCATCGGCAAACATATCCCGTTTACGGTACAGAAGAAACAAACTTATACACGGTATTAAAAATCCGTGACTGTAATACGTATCCGTTGCCGTGTAGCGTTGATACATCCATTCCCAAATTGGAAGATACATCGCTACAAACAACACTCCCAGCACAGACACACAGATAACATTTTTTCTATTCATTTAGCTAACCTCTTTTCCTATCAGGAACAATCTAAACTATTTCTCGGATATAATCAACATTGTTCTTTTGAAATTCTCGGTATTTTAACACCAAATACCTGCCTGCCACACAACCGACCCCTGCGGACAAAATATCTGTCGTATCAAAAAATCTGGTTGCGATAAAGATCTGAGGTATTTCAAAAAAACAACCCAAAATTAAACCTAAAAAAAATGTTTTCGGATAATTTTTCTCTTTTATCAAAAAGATTCCGGCAGGAATAAAAAAGACTATTTGATACAAAAGGTCAGATAGGCTAGCGACAGTTATAGTCTCAAAATAGGACGAAAAAGGGATCAGAGAATAGATAGAAAAATTGTTATGGATATTTTCTGTTATGCTAAACGGAAACAGATTATTAAAAAGCAGATATATAAAATATCCCCACAAAGATATTTTTTTTAGTTTATTGAGCGCACAAAAATCTCTAAAAAAATACCACCCCGACAACACCCCGACAAAAATACCCGCAAAACCGAAAAAAATATTCGATACGCTACACGTTCTAGACACAATAAACAACTGCATAAACTCTATCAGCAACATAAACCCCAAAGATAAAATGAACGAAAAAAATATTCTGATAAAAATCTTTCTAGTTTTAAAAAACGCAACAAAAACCCCGCCGCCTAAAAAGAAAAACATAATAAAATTGTTCACCGACGACTGAACCATACCAAACTTTTCAGGAATAATTTCTGTATGGTACAGAAAAAATTTGACTGCGTATTTTAGGTCGCTAACATCGATCGATATATCACCCGGAAGCATCCCCATAAAGAAAACCGCTAAAAATAGAAGGTAAACCATAACCTCCAACAAAGGTTTTTTAAGCTGTCGGATTAAAAAAGGTTTAACAATACGTTCAATTTTTTTATGATAGATAATAGCACATATTGCACCCAATAGCGAACCGATAGAATTATTACATATATCCGTTACGGAAGAGACCCTGTTAACGGAAAAAAGCTGGATCGTTTCTTGCGTGAAAGAAATAAAAATACCGATCAGAAAACATATAACTAATGCCGTGGCGGTTTTCATTCGAGAAATAAGGTAACAGACTAGAAAAAAACCCAACGGCATAAATAACAATATGTTACTGGCGATATCCGTTAAGGATTCCCGTCTGCCGTTGACAAAATACGGGATCCATCGTATCCGGTCGACGTTGCCGATAATATCCGTTAAGGCAAAATCAAATTT
>CAZFUR010000058.1:0-8499 GCA_964522245.1 uncultured bacterium
GACCTTCTTTGATGTTCAACGCAGTGACTACCTTTGCCATAACACCCTCCGGGTTACCCATCGCCTGCATAGATATACTTGCGGCAAAAAGCAGTTTATCCTCAAAGGAAAACCGGTTATCCTCTCCCTCAAAATTTAAAAGTCCGCTTTCAGTTAAATCGTCTATAACGGTTTTTGCGTATGATTCTACCGAATCCCTATCTTCTACAATTTTCTCATTTCCCAGAATCCTCATAATGTCGTCTATTGCCAAAGGAAGATCGGATTTAGTTTTACCGTTTAACCCCTTAACCAACATAGGTTTTATGATAGAAGTCGATCGAGGATCCACCAACATAGAACGGACAACGACAGCCATAGTTTGATCGGACGTAGTATACTTTTGCGCCGCCGCATTCAACACCGCCTCATACTGTACAGGAGTAATAGCAACTATTTTTCCACCCATATAACTGAACTCCGTCAACAACTTCGACATATCCATTCCGTTCAGATCTATACCGGAAAAATCAATACTATCCCTCTCGGCAAATAATCCGTACACAACCTCTTTGCCGGCAACTTTCATCCTGACAAAAACCTGATCTTCTACTCTACTGAGCTCTATAATCTCTATATCATATCCGACATCTTTCAAAACTTCCGTTAACTTCTCTTTTACTCCTCTGAGAATCGGCAGATTCAGTTCTTTAACGGATACTATATCGTAACCCGTTAACTGCCAAGCCAATGTAGAAATCAATAAAGATTTAAACATATAGTTGAAAACGTTTCTGTTGACTGCGTCGTCAAGCGGATTCTCCTCTAACCATGATGAAACCGCAAGCGTATCGGATTGACCGTTAAAGAACTGCTCCAACTTAGACAATTTCCCCGTTACGACCGAGACATATAGATTATTGCCCGAATCATTCGAGACCTTCGTCCTCAAAGAGTAATAAGAGATACCCTTATCCCTCAACCGATTAACAATACCTTGAGAATGATATCCACCCGCAACAATAACAGCTTTTCTGATATCCATTCGTTTCATTATCTTTAACATATTCTCAACAAGAACATCATCTCGTTTGCCGGCAACATTATAGAAAGAACACACATCACCGAAATGACTCATCACATTTTCTCTAGTCTTATTATCGGAGAAAATGGCTATTTTCTGTTTGCGCAGAAAACTCAAAAGCGACTCATCAGTCAAGAAAGATTTCCGTTGCAACTCATTCCATTCGGAAAAAGATATTTTTAATGCAAACGCTTTTTTCAACAAAGATAACTGCAAAGAAATAGTCCTTACGATTCTTTGCTCTTCGTTATCAGACAAAGACTCAAAAATCTTATCCCGCAACAAATTCAGCTCTGAGAATATCTCTGTTTGGTGAACAGAGTCGCTCAGACTCAAATAACGTTTATAGCGATACAACTGCTCAAAATTGTCACGGTTGATTTTGTACTCGTCTATCAGATCGGTTAGATAATTCAGATACCTTTTATACGACACCTCATTCAGGCGAAACCTGAGACTTTCTTGTAAAAAAGCGGAGACCTCGTCTTTGTTCATTTTCGAGGTAAGAGTGGCGGACAATTTTGCTCTTTGCTTTTCTATCTCCTTTAGCGACAATTTCTTCTCAATACGAATCATCTCCGCACAGAGAACCAACTGGGAATAGTCATCGGGATTAAAACATCCCGCTTTTTTTGCCAGACCGATTGTTTTTAGAAAATATTCCTGCATCGTAATCAGGTCTTCTTCAAAAGAAGTCTCAAGAGAATCCAGATCGTTTAGTTTATCCGAATAAAACTTCTCTTTGAGTATATTTATTTTATCCTTGAGTGAATCTAGAAAAACGGTTTGATCTCCATCATCGTAAACACTCAACAAAAAATTACGGTTTTGTTTGTACAACTCCTTATTCTCAACACCAAAAACCTTCACAGGGGCGGGACTGTTTATAGAATAATACTCGACTCCATTAATCCTACCTTTTTTAAGGAAATAATTTGAGACTAATCTTTTGGTTTCGTCATAAGGAAACAGACGTAAATCATCGGAAGAGATTTCTCCTTGGGCTCCCTCCATTGTGATCAGTTCAACTCCTGCTTTTTTTATCAGCTCATTAATGATGGAATATATGTTCTTTTGTGCCTCAAAGTTACAATGAGCATCTTGAATATAGTATATTTCATATGGAGAATCGCCGGTGAAACTGTCTTGAATGACAGCGTATTTTTCCGGTATATCCGGTTTATCCATCGAAAACCCGGACGGGGAAACAAGAAAAAATAAGAACGCCAAGAACAAATATATCTGAACAAATATCCGCATTTAATTACCCTTCCGTTACATTAGATATTCCACACCGCCTCAACCACCATTCATTTTACCATTTACCAAAGTGGATTGTCAATTTGCAACACCCTTTCAAAAGGGATGATATAAGTTTTCGGAAAACCTGTTTGACTAAAAAGAAAATCATGGTAATAATTAGAAAGTCAACCGATACGAAATAGGGGTAATATTGCGCAAAAAAAGTTTATTTATACAACAAATCTGGATACCGTTGGTCTTATTGGGAATCACTCTCAGTTTTGGATTGGCAATGTTCAACGAATTTACCTATGACGATCATTTCTCTATACTGGAAAACCGATACCTGACAAACATAGCGTTTTTAAAATACCTGTTGACAAAAAAGTATTTTACCATTTCCAACGAATCAAGTTTCAGACCTATCGTAACATTACTAAATTTTGTGGAATTTTTCTTTTTTGGGAAAAATCCAATCGGATATCATCTAGTAAACATTATTCTTCATTTCTTCTGCTCGGTTCTACTGTTTTTTTTGTTAAAAAAACTCGTCTCAAAAAAAGGTGCTGTTTTGGGAGCCGTGCTGTACGGTGTCCATCCAATAATGTCTGAAACTGTTCTGTCTGTGGCGTTTGCAGAAGATATATTGTGCGGGATTTTTCTTCTGGTATCGCTCATCTATTCAGAAAAATGGTTGAGTAAAAAGAATCTGCTATTTATGATAATCGCTTTGTTATCATATCTGCTGGCATTGGGATCAAAAGAGATGGCATTCTTTTATCCGTTGGGGTTTTTGATTTTTATCCCCTTTTTGACGACAAAAATCAAACGCGGTTTCCTCCTTTTTGGATTTTTTACGGTTCTGACTGTTTTGTTCTCGTATTTCAGATTTGTCTGGTTTTTAAATCCTGCGCAAACGGATCAAAATATACTAGTCTCAGTATCAAAATGGTTCGGTGAGATATATTATCTACCCGATTACCTTTATTCATTTTTCTTCCCCTACAAACTCTCCGTCATCCACACCGTGAAGAAAATCCCCCCTGATAACATGGTACAGACAGCCTTGTATTGGATATTTTTTCTGACGTTTTTTGCTTCGGGCATTTATCTATGGGTGAAAAAATCTTTTTGTGGATTGGGGATATTATGGTTCATAATATCATTGGTTCCCGTATCGGGGATAATGCCGTTGAATTTTCCGTACGCCGAAAGGTATATTTATATACCGCTAATCGGATTAATTATATGTGCGGGTGATTTGTTATCTAAAATATCCTTTTCCAAAAGACAGATTTGTCTTTTATTATCGGTAGCGTCAATACTGATATTGCGCAATCTGATCAGAACGTCTGACTGGAGAAACGATCTGAGTCTGTGGGAATCCACCGCAAAAACCAATCCTGAAAGCCCTGCCGTAAGGTATTCACTCGGTAAACTTTACCATGAAAAAAATCAACTTAAAAAAGCAGAAATAGAATATAGAAAAGCAATATACTTGAACCAAAATTATTTAGACCCTTACATAAACCTAGCTGTTGTATATATGGATCGGAAAGATTATAAAAAAGCGCTCGCCGTAAACAAACGTCTCTTAGAAAAAAATCCTACAATCGCGATAGCACACCTCAACAACGCCATGATATACAGGCAGATGAATATGCCCAAACAAGAGCTGAAATCATATATGAAAGCATTAAAAAGCAATCCAAAATACACCCCAACATACAAACCGTTGGCGTTATATTATCTAGAACATGGACAGATTGAAAACGCAGCGGATACATGGATAAAGGGAATACAACAAAACCCGTACTGGATAGAAGGATACACCAACCTTATAAAATATTACTCCGACAAGAACCAACCCGACAGATCAGCCAAAATAGCGAGACGAGGTCTTAAATTCAACCCCAACAACAAGATATTGCGTCTTTACTTACTAAACAACACAAGAGATTAAAGCTCACCATCCATTTTATCAAGGATAAATTCCCTGACCTTATCCACACCAACCCGTTCTTGACGCATGGAATCACGAAATCTGACGGTAACAGCATTATCCTCTAAAGATTCATAATCCACGGTTACACAAAAAGGTGTGCCGATTTCATCCTGACGACGATACCGCTTACCGATACTACCTGTCTCATCATAGAGCACAGGCAAGGCTTTTCTCACATCAGACTCAATTTTTCTGGCGACTTCTCGTAAGGCAGGTTTTTTGAATAGAGGGAATACAGCCGTTTTGACAGGAGCCACTTTACTAGAAAACCTCAACACGACCCGCACATCTCCATCTACTTCCTCTTCATCATACGCATCCGCCAAAACCGTCAACAATATTCTATCCACACCGGCTGAAGTCTCTATCACATAAGGAACAAACACCTTGTTCGCCACAACATCTCTATAAACCATTTTTTTACCGCTAAACTCTTGGTGTTGAGAGAGATCATAATCACTTCTGTTAGCTATTCCTTCAAGTTCCTGCCAACCGAAAGGAAACTTATACTCAACATCAACGCAAGATTTCGCGTAATGAGCAAGCTCTTCTTTTTCATGTTCCCGTATACGCAATCTATCCGATGTTATACCTATATCTTTATACCATTGAATACGAGCATCGACCCATTTTTTGTTCCATTCCTCATCGGTCCCCGGCTCAACAAAAAACTCCAGTTCCATCTGTTCAAACTCTCTGGAACGAAATATAAAATTGCGTGGTGTTATCTCGTTACGAAAACTCTTGCCTATCTGCGCTATACCAAACGGGACTTTTTGTCTGGAACAATTAACCACAGTCAAAAACTGCGCAAAAATCGCCTGAGCTGTTTCAGGACGCAAATACGCCACGGAAGCCGCATCCTCCAAAGCACCGACATGAGTCTTAAACATCAAATTGAAAGCACGAGGTTCAGTCAGTTCGCCTCCACATTCAGGACACTTATCGCCATCAAGATGATCCGCTCTAAAACGTTTTTTACACTCTTTGCAGTCTATCATCTGATCTTTAAAGTTATCCACATGACCTGACGCTTCCCAGATTCTAGGGTGCATCAGAATACTGGCATCCATACCGACCACATTATCATTCATCTGAACAACAGACTCCCACCACAGATCTTTGATATTACGCTTCAGTTCCGTTCCCACCGGACCGTAATCCCAACAACCGTTCATCCCGCCGTATATCTCGCTACTTTGAAAAATGAACCCTCTGCGCTTACAAAGAGAAACCAGTTTCTCCATATTCATAAAAACACCTCACAAAATATTTTTATCAAGTAGCTAAAGCTGTTATCGCAACCGTATTGACTATATCCTCAACACTACATCCACGAGAAAGATCGTTAATCGGTTTAGCCACACCTTGAACAACAGGTCCGATAGCCTCAGCTTTCGCCAATCTTTGGACAGCTTTATAAGCAATGTTACCTGAGTTCAGATCAGGAAACACCAACACATTCGCACCACCCTTTAGAGGACTGTCCGGTGCTTTTTTTGCCGCTACTTTAGGCATAAGCGCCGCATCAAATTGTATCTCTCCATCAACTATCATATCCGGGCATTTTTGCCGTACAATTTCTGTCGCTTTTATGACTTTATCAAGGCTTGCATGCTTGGCACTGCCTTTTGTAGAAAAAGCCAACATCGCAACTTTAGGCTCTACACCCAACAATTTCTTACAATTTTCAGCAGAACAGATAGCTATTTCCGCCAGCTGATCAGCGTTGGGGTCAGGCACAACAGCACAATCGGCAAAAATCAAAGAACCGTCAACACCAAAAGATTTATCAGGCACAACCATAAGAAAATAACTCGATACAACACTTATCCCGGGAGCGGTTTTGATTATCTGAATAGCCGGTCTTATCGTGGCGGCAGTCGTGGCAAGCGATCCTGCAACGTAACCATCGGCGATTCCCTCTTTAACAAGCATCGCCGCAAAAAATATAGGGTCCTGCATAGCTTTTGCCGCATCGTCTTGACTGATTCCTTTGGCTTTACGAATCTCATAATATTTTTTCGCAAAACTATCAACGTAACGATCATCATTAACAGACATTATTTCCGCACCGTCTATATTAAACCCCAACTCTGACGATTTAGATTTAATCTTATCCGCCTCACCGATCAAAACAACCTTGACAATCTTATCCGCCAACAATTTTTCCGTAGCTTCCAAAATTCTAACATCATCCGATTCGGGCAATACAATAGTTTTATTTAATGCTTTTGCTTTGCTTCTAATCTCAGCGATTATACCCATTGTTACTCTCCTAAAATAAGTTTTGTTTCTCTAGCAATAACAAGTTCTTCGTTTGTAGGTATACACAAAATTTTACCTTTTGAGCCGTCTGCGCTCAGATCACCCTGCCCGGAGAGGGTATTGTTCTTATCTTTATCCAAAACAAACCCCATAAAATCCAATCCTTCGCAACAAAGTTCTCTCGCTATGGTGCAATTTTCGCCTATACCGCCTGTAAAAACGAGTGCATCCGCACCGCCTAAAGCACCCGCATATGCGGCAATATATTTTTTTAATCTATAACAGAAAATCTCTATCGCCAATCGTGCCCTAGGTTCGGAATCCATAGAATCGGTCAAATCTTTCATATCATTGGATACTCCGGATATACCGATCAGACCGCTATGTTTATTGAGCAAAGTATTAGCTTCCTGCAGACTTAAATCCTCTTTTGCGATTATAAACGGGATAATCGAAGGATCAATATCACCGCACCTTGTACCCATAACCAAACCTTCCAAAGGAGTAAATCCCATAGAAGTATCGATCACTTTACCTTTCTTTATAGCCGCTATACTGCTCCCGTTACCTAAATGAGCCGTGATAATATTTATATCCTCAATATTCTTACCCATCATCTCCGCGCACTTATGCGCTACAAAGAAATGCGACGTACCGTGAAAACCGTATCTTCTGAGTTTATATCTTCTGTACAAAACATACGGTAACGGATAAATGTACGACGTGGCAGGCATAGTCTGATGAAACGCCGTGTCAAAAACAGCCACCTGAGTCACATCTTTAAATATCTTTTGACAAACCGTTATCCCTTTTAAGTTGTGTGGATTATGCAAAGGAGCAAGGTCTATCAGGTTGCTTATTTCTTTTACGACGGCATCATCGATCGCTACCGATTTTGAGTATGTCTCGCCACCATGCACAACCCTATGCCCGATACCGTCAATATCGTTTTTGTCCTTGATGACATTCAACTGCGGACTCATAAGTTTACTGATAACTTTCTCCAAAGCGGTTTGGTGATCAAGAACCTCAGCAACCTCTTTTATCTTATCTTTACCCGGTATACTCAAAGACAACATAGCCGTTCTGGTACCAATCTTCTCAACACTACCTTTAACGAGCAGATCCTCATTTTTCATATTAAGCAACTGAAACTTTATCGACGAACTACCACAATTCAGAACTAAAACTTTCATTGACCATAACTCCATTTCTTAAATTGACTCAAAATACCCAACCCGACTATTTTACCATGCTCATCGTATTTGTAAAAACCCTCGCCGGTCTTGATACCTAAATGACCTGCCCTCACCAGTTTAACGATAATCGGACATATATATCCACCACGACTCCCAACCTCACGGTATATATGTTTCATCCAAACCAAGACCATATCCAGACCTATTTTATCGGCTATTGCGAAAGGACCTCGTTTCATATGAAACCCAAGTGTCATGGCTGTATCTATATCATCTATCGAGGAAACACCTTCCATCGCCGTAAACATCGCCTCATTCAGCATATTAACCAACATTCTTATAGTAACGTAACCCGGAGATTCCGATACCTCAACCGGTGTTTTACCCAATCTATTTTGAATAAACGATTCTACCGTCTCAAAGGTTTCTTGAGAAGTTTTCAACCCTCTTATGACTTCACCCAAATTAACTTTTATCACAGGCGGTATAAACATTATACCCGCTACCTTATCGGGACGATTGGTCGCGTTAGCGATTTCCGTGATACTCAAAACCGCCGTATGGGAAACTAAAATCGCATCGGGATTGACTATTTTGTCCAGACGGGCAAAAATATCTTTGTTCATCTCCAGATCTTCTCTGACGGTGACTATGACCATGTGGCAGTTTTTATCTATCTCTTCCAGAGCGGTAACACCTGAGATTCTGCTCAACGCCGCTTT
>CAZFUR010000059.1:0-8465 GCA_964522245.1 uncultured bacterium
GAGTACCTGAACAGAGAAGGTAGCGGTGTGGAGTCTATAGTGGAGAGTTGTTTTGTGCGGGAGGTTCCTATATTTTGTCCTGCGTTTAGCGATTGCAGTGCGGGGTTTGGTTTTGTTCATCATCAATGGAACGCCATGAGAGAGGGGCGGGTGTCGGTGTCGATTGATAGTGCGAAAGATTTCCTTGATCTTACAAGAATCAAGTTAGAGGTTGGTACGACAGGATTGATTATGATAGGCGGTGGTGTGCCTAAAAACTTTGCGCAAGACGTTGTTGTGGCGGCTGAGATGTTGGGGTTTGAGGCGGATATGCATAAATATGCCGTTCAGGTTACTGTGGCGGATGCCCGTGACGGAGCGTTATCGGGCTCTACCCTTGTTGAGGCGAACTCGTGGGGTAAGGTCGATTCGGGAGCGGAACAGATGGTGTTTGGCGAGGCGACTGTGATAATGCCTCTTTTGGTGGGGTATGCTTATCATAAAAAGGCGTATGCTAACAGAAATGGTTTGAAACTTTGTTCAAAAATTGATAAACAGGTTTTTTAGTCAAAAACTATAATTAGCTTATAAGGGAGAAATTGATAATGAAGATTAATCCGTCTTTACTGAACGGCAGGAGGATTCTCGTTACCGGTGGTGCGGGGTTTCTTGGGTATCATTTGGCGCAAAGATTGCCAAAACTTGGTGCGTCATATATGGCGTTTAACGATATAGATTCGTTTCCCGATAAAGAAGAGTACCCTGACGGAGCGTTGCTTATTCATGCCGATGTGAGAGACCAGGATTCGATGTATAAACTGATCAAAGATAACAAAATCAATACCATCGTTCACACCGCCGCCGCATTGCCGTTATGTAAAAAAGAAGAGATATACTCCACCAATGTGGACGGTTTGAGAACAACTTTGAAATCGGCTCAAAAAGCGGGTGTTGAAAAGATTATTTTTATCAGTTCTACGGCTGTATACGGGGTACCCGATAAACATCCGCTTGTCGAGACGGATCCTGTAGATGGTGTCGGTCATTACGGTATAACAAAGATCATGGGTGAAGAAGTATGTAAAGAGTTTGTCAAACAAGGTATGAATATAACCATTATCCGTCCTAAAACCTTTATCGGAGTGGCAAGGCTCGGCGTATTCCAGATTCTATATGATTGGGTCGATTGCGGGAAAAAGATACCTATAATCGGCAAGGGGCTTAACCGTTATCAGTTGCTGGAGGTAACCGATTTAGCGGATGCGATAGCCATTGCGATATCGTCCGATCCTGAGCTTAGCAACGATATCTTCAATGTCGGTGCGGATGTTTTTCAGCGTGTGAAAGATGATGTGGGCGGTTTATGTTCTTTTGCCGGTACAGGTTCTGTGCCTATGCCTACCCCTGCGAAGTTGGTCAAACCTGCGTTGGCGTTTTTTGAGTTGCTTGGAATATCGCCCTTATATAAATGGGTATATGGTACGGCGGATAAAGATTCTTATGTAAGCACGGAGAAAATAGAAAGTAAATTGGGTTGGAAACCTGAAAATTCTAACCTAGACGCTTTAAAAAGGTCTCATTCGTGGTATCTTGAACATAAAGATGAACTAAAAAGCAAAGAGACAGGTGTGACTCACAGAGTGGGTTGGGATCAAGGTGTACTAAAAATATTTAAAAAATGGCTATAAGAGGGAAAAACAAATGATTCTCATTACGGGAGCGACAGGTTTTATAGGCAGTGCTTTCGCGTCTGTTCTTAATCGTAAAGGGCGGTCGGATCTGATTTTGTCTGATAGTTTTGGCGAAAAAGATAAATGGAAAAATATTTTGGGTGTTGATTTTGTCAGGTTTGTTGATAGAAATGAGCTGTTCTGTTTTTTGGAATCTGATGAGTTGGCTAAAAAAATAACCGCCGTCGTTCATCTGGGTGCTTGTGCGGATACGACACAAACCGATGCGGATTACCTTTTCGCTAACAATGTGGATTTTTCCATAGATCTGTGTGAGTGGTCTACCAAAAGGGGTGTGCGTTTTGTCTACGCTTCGTCGGCGGCTGTATACGGTGACGGTTCTATGGGGTTTTCCGATTCCGATGAGCTTACTTTAAAGTTGCGACCGTTGAATGCGTACGGTTTTTCTAAATGGATGTTCGATATGTGGGTACTCAAAAATCGGATGGTTGATAAAGTTGCGGGCATGAGGTTTTTCAATGTGTTTGGTCCTAACGAGTATCATAAAGGCAGTATGGCAAGCGTCGTTTTCAGGGCGTATCCGCTTGCGAAAGCTGAGGGTAAAGTGCGTTTGTTTGAGTCTCATCGTGACGATTATTCCCATGGTGAGCAGTTGAGGGATTTTATCTATATAGATCAGGTAACGGACGCTATTTTGTATCTTATGGATAACGGTACGGCAAATGGTATTTTTAATGTGGGGACCGGTGTTGCGCATACATTCAATCAGCTGGCTCAGGCTATATTGGAGGGAGTAGGCAAAAAGGCGAACATAGAGTATTTCCCTATGCCTGAAGAGATTAGGGACAGGTATCAGTATTACACTCAGGCGGATATGACTCGTCTTTACGGTATCGGTTTTCCTAAGTATGAAGATAAGTTTCAGGAATATGTTGAAAAATATGTATCGTGTTATCTTATGCAGGGTCAAAGATATCTATCGCAGGTTTGAAATATTAAATGGGCGATAATTCTTTTACCGTAAGACAAAATCTCAGCGAACGAGGTTTTTTGATTAAACAACGGACGGTGAACAACGGACTGTGCCGTCCGAAAACGTTTTTTAGCGTTTTTTATTGATTTTATCGGAGACTTTTTTCTTTAGTGTGGACAGTATATTTTTGGTTTTATTTGATAACCGCTTAAATATCTGTTTTATGCTCAGGTCGAACAGAAACTGATTATTGCATTTTGGGCATTTGATCACTATTTTTCCTTTATTAACGGGAAAACGGATTTTTTGTTTACAAAAAGGGCATCGGGATACAATCTTCATGTTCCTTTTAATACTAAAGATTGTGTAGTTTATCAAGTCGTAAATTTGTTTGATTTTGCCTGTTTGATGTTTTATCCTAAGGCTTGTCAAGATTTTTTGATGGGGAGTGATATGTATCAAGACTTTGTGGAAACGATAATAGAAATATCTAAGAGGATATATGATAAAGGGTATGTTGCCGCAACGGATGGGAATATCAGTTTTAGACTGGATTGTGATCGTATCATGACCACGGCAAGCGGTGTTTGTAAAGGTTTTTTGACTCGTGACGATTTGGTGGTGGTCGGTTTAGACGGCAAAAAGTTGTCAGGCAAGAAAGATCCGTCCAGTGAACTGCTCATGCATCTTGAGGTTTACAAACAAAGACCGGACGTAAAAGCGGTTATACATGCTCATCCGCCTATAAGTACAGGTATTTCCATTGCGGGGTTATCTTTGTCTGATCCTGTGGTGCCTGAGGTTGTGATAACTTTGGGCGAAATCCCCACGGCGAAATACGCTACTACGGGTACAGATGAGGTAGCTGAATCGATAAAAGATCTGATAAAAAATCATGACGCTATTTTGCTTGAACGCCATGGTAGTTTGACTGTGGGGGATTCTTTGGAATCGGCGTATATGAAGCTTGAAAAAGTAGAACATACCGCTAAAGTGGTGAGTGTGGCGCATGGTATCGGTAAGGTAAGGGTGTTGTCGGATGATCAGTTGGAGAAACTTAAATCTATCCGTATCAAATATTTAAATAATTTTTAGAAGAATATTAAACTAAGGAGAGGTTATGGGGCAGATGGAGTTATCTTTGTTTGAGCATATCAAGAAATTGGTTGTTTCCCAAGACCTTATGATTGAGGACATAGACCATATTTTTGAGGTGATGGTTTCTGGCGAGGCGAACCTTGTGCAGGTATCGGCGTTGCTGTCGCTTTTGCATCAGAAAGAGGAGACCGCCGACGAGATTTTTGGGTTTGCCAGAGCAATGCGAAGAAAATCGGTCAAAATAAAACCTAAAACCAAATTGCCCCTCATAGATACCTGCGGTACAGGCGGAGACGGTCTGAACACGTTTAACGTATCGACCACATCTATGTTTATTCTGGCAGGAGCGGGTATCCCTGTGGCGAAACACGGTAACAGAGGGATTACATCTAAATCGGGCAGTTCAGATCTTTTGAGTGAATTGGGAATCAAGATAGATCGACCGCCCGAAAAAGTATGTGAGTGTATAGAAAAAAACGGTATCGGATTTATGTTTGCGCCTTTGTATCATCCGGCAATGAAACATATCATGCCCGTAAGGCGTAATCTTCCGTTTAGAACCATATTTAATGTTCTCGGTCCCCTGACGAATCCTGCGTGTGCGAGCCGACAGGTTTTAGGTGTGTTTCATCCTGATTTGGTCTGTTTGATGTCTGAGGCGTTGGCTAAACTGGGGTCGGATAGAGCGATGGTTTTTACGGGGCATATACCTGAGACAGGCTCGTTTATGGACGAAATATCGATTTTTGGCGAAACCCGTATTGCGGAGTTGAGAGACGGTAAAATAAAAAGGTATACCGTTCATGCCAAAGAGTTGGGGTTTACTCAATACAGATTATCTGATATAAAAGGGTCTACTCCTAAAGAGAATGCTGAAGTTGCGGTGCGGATTCTGTCGGGAGAGCATGAAGGAGCGCTGAAAGATATAGTCAAATTGAATGCGGCGGCGGGGTTGTATTTGTACGATTTTGTATCGGACATAAAATCCGGTTTAGATTATGCCGAGGAGATAATTCAATCGGGCAAGGCGCTCAAAGTATTGGATGATTGGAAAACTTTTTAGAAAATGAATTATTTAGGTGTTTTTTTAACTAAACTGAGTTAGAGTGTAAACATGGATTTGAAAGTAACCATCATAATTCCCAGTTATAACGATTTGGACGTATTAAAACGTGCCTTAGAGTGCGTTGCCAAACAGGATTATCCGCAAGAGTTGCTTGAACTGATTATAGTAGACGATTTTTCCGAAAAACCTGTCAGAGCACCCGCTAAGAATAAATCGATATCAGTTATCCGCCACGAAGAGAATAAAGGACGTGCCGCCGCAAGAAACAGTGGTATAAAAAACGCAAAAAACGATCTGCTGGTATTTTTAGACAGCGATGTTCTAGCCGATCCGAAATTGGTATCCGCCCATGTATCCGCTCATAAAAAATTGTCCGTCGAAGACGGTAAGACGGTTTTTCTTGGTACCGTAAGATGGCATCCCGATGTAAAAAAGAACCATTTCACCATGTATAGCAGATGGTTTGAGTACGATAGAGTATTTGATAAACCTGAATTAAGTTATGACGATTTTGCGGGGGCAAACTTTTCGATCATGAGAGACGACCTGTTGGAATCCGGTATCCTTTTTGACGAGAAATTCGACAAATACGGTATGGAAGATTTGGAGTTCGGGTATAGATTAAAAAAAGCCGGGTTTCATTTTAAGTTTGCTCCGCAAGCCGTGGGGTTGCATTTCAGAGAAGCGACTTTGGAAGATCAGATAAAAAGGGGTGAGGAGTCGGCGGATTCAATCTTGTATTTTCTGATCAAAACCGAGGATCCTCAAGTCAGTGAAAAACTCAAGATTCTTCCGCCCGATTTGTATAGACAGTACTCTGTTTTGTTTGCTGAAGCGGAATCGATTGCATTCAGTCATATAGAAAGGTTGGCGAAATATAAAAATCTGAACCCTTTTGAGCAGGAAATTTTAGCGGTGTGTTTCACCTTTTTGATAGAATACGCGCCGTTGAAGGTTTTCTATGAGTTGCCTGCGGTTAACGATGTTAGATATTTTTCAGGCAACTATAAAAATACCATCATAGATTGGGCTTTTCGGATAAACATTATAGATCGAATTTACGCCGTGAATATAGGTCCGATAACAATCCATAAAGAGATTGATGATACTATTCCCGATATCATGTTGAGGCAGTCGTTGTGTCATGAGACGGGCAGATATTTCATTACTCGTAAAAATTATAATGAGGCGACAAAGATTTTAAAACCTGCTTTGGATTACAATGTTGAGCCTAATAAAGATATGTACCTGATCATCTATTTGCTGGGGTCGATCGCCGAGAGGCAACGTGCTTACGCTGATGCGGAAAAATATTTCAAGAAAGTAGTAGATGAGGGCAAAAATTATATCCACGTCTCGCAATCCGCTAGTGCGTATTACCATTTAGGCAAAGTTGTTTTGGATTACCGTAAAGACAAGTCGGCGGCTGAACGATATTTTCAAGCGGCGATAGAGTTGTGCCACGACCATACGGGTGCAAAACAGGCGTTGGAGGAGTTGTCGTAGAAGTTACTTGTTTAAAGCGGTTTTTTTTGTGTTTTTCTCGTCGGAATCGTCCTCGTAATTCTGTCCGAAAATAAAAGAACAGGTGTTTTGCGTTTTGGTTTTGAAGTTGCTGAATACCAAATCTAGATATCCGTCACCGTTTAGGTCTGTTATGCCTAGTCCCTTTGCGTTGGGGACGGGGATTTTTGTTATGCTGTTGTCGGAGTATCCGTCGGTGGAACCCCAATAGATATAAGATTCTGATGAGCTGAAAAGCAGGTCCATATGTCCGTCATCGTTGAGGTCGGATATGGTTGTCCCTTTCGCATTATGTATGGGGAACTCGGTTTTATCCGCTGCACGATATCCTGCTTCAGAGCCCCAATGGATACAAGATACGGAACTGTTTTTATCGTACGATATTATATCCGGATACCCGTCGGCATTCAAGTCTGCTATGGATCGCCCGTATGAGTCGTAGGAGATTAAGTTTGTTCGGTTGTTTTGAGAATACCCTTTTGGCGAACCCCAGTAAATGTAAGACTTTTTGTTGTTGTCTTCTTTTTTGCCTGTGTTTTCGTAGGAATGCGCTACGGTTGAATAGACTAACACTCCGAGTATCAGAAAAATCCTAAAAATCATAAAAATACCTACAAACGGGTTATAATTTTTCTTGTTATAACACACGTTGTGGGCAAATAATTACATTTTTTATGAATGGATACAAAAATGCCGGATAGGTTTTAGATTACTTATCCGGCATATTTTAAAAAAAATTAGATTTTGAATTTGTCGACTATCTGGTCAAGATCGCGTGCCTGATCGGACATTTTATCCGATTCCGCCACGCTTTGTGTCGATTCTTGATCGTTGGCTTCTGCTATACTGCTTATCTGTTCAACAGATTTGCTGATATCTTCCGTTCCTATGGCTTGCTCGTTCATGGCGGTGCTGATTTCTTCTGATATTCTGCTTAGGTTTGTCATTGCCGTGGATATTTCACCGGCTCCTCTGGACTGTTCTTCGGATGCTGTCAGAATACCTTGGGTGATATTATTGAGTTCCTCCATTGACTTGGCGATCTCTTCCGCGCCTTGGCGTTGTTCGCTTGTGGATGTGCCGACTTCTTCGGCTAAATTACCGACTTGCTGAATAGAGTCGATCATAGCTGTTATGATGCTGTCTACGCCTTCTACGAGTGTAACGCCTTTTGCCGCTTTTTCGTTGGAATCGTGTATAAGTTCTGTTATCTCCTTGGCGGCTTGAGCGGATTGTTCGGCTAAACCTCTTACTTCATCGGCGACAACGGCGAATCCTTTGCCTGCTTCGCCTGCTCTAGCGGCTTCTATTGCGGCATTCAGTGCTAACAGATTCGTTTGAGACGCAATGTTTGTAATAACACCGATGATATTGTTTATTCTTTCTGCGCTTTCGGCTATGTCTTTCATGCCGGTGACAGATTCTTTGACCGCTTTATTGCCTTCGCTTGCTCTCTCATTGATTTCCCCTGCGAGTTTGGTAACTTGATCAGAATTTTCGGAAACCATTTTGATTGATGCTACTAGTTCTTCCACAGCTGCTGTAGATTGGTTTACCGCGGCTGCTTGAGTTTCCACAGATTTAAAAACCTGTTCTATACTGCTTGTCATCTGTTCGGTCGCCGAGCTAGTTTGCGCTACGGCTGTTGTTTGGTTTTCTATATTTTTTAACACTTCTTGAGTGTTGCTGGATATCTCAGCTATCGCGGCGGCGGTTTCTTGCGCTGCTGATGCGAGTTCCTCCGCTCCTTTTGAAATCTGTTTCGAAGAAGCATTAACAGTTTCTGTTCCGCTTGTAACCTGTTTAGATACGTCGGTGACGTTTTTAATAATATTTCTCCAAGCCCCGATCATTGTATTGAGTGATTTACCGAGATCTCCAAATTCATCGTCCTGATTTATCTCTACTTCTTGAGTCAAATCACCGTTTTCCAACCTGCTGAAAGCATCGGTTATGATGTTTAGAGGCGTCGTGAATCCACGTGTTATAACCATTGTTAAGAAAAATGCTCCGGCTCCAAAAATGAGAATCATAACGGTTATCACCATCATTATTGAACCTACGGATGATTTCTTTACCTTCTGAATTGTACCGGCTATTTCTTTACCCTTTTTCTCTATTTTCTTTGAGGTTG
>CAZFUR010000060.1:0-8443 GCA_964522245.1 uncultured bacterium
GGTACAAGTGCCATTTTCACACCTCCTTTTTTTATAGGTTTAGAAGTTGGTTTGTAAATAAAAACATCTTTAAAAGTTATATACAGTTAGTTGTTTTTATGTCTTACGATAAAATTCAAAAAGTAAGTGCCAAAAAATAAAAAAAGGTTCAAAAAAATAAAAACATATAAAAATAAAGTTATTGCGGATATAGTAAATATCGTAGTGCGTTTTTTGTTCCGGATAGACGGTAAATCCTTTTTTATTGACATAAAAGAGTCAATTTTGTTACTCTATCGAGATCTGTAACTGTGCTATAAGGAGGTTGTAATTGAAAGATTACGATGCTATTGAGTTTATATGTTTGGGCGAGTCGTGCCGTAATATCATACCTATTTCTGTTCTGAAAATAGAGAACAGCAAGAATGTTGTCTGTAAAAAATGCGGTAAAAAATATATTTTTAATGAAGAGTTGATCGGTAAAATAAAAAAGTTCGAAAAACTTATAATAACCGTCAGAGAAGCGGAAGATATTTTGGGTAACACAAATGTCGGAATACATCTTGACGGTCATGAAGTGAAGTTGCCGTACAGGCTTCTTTTAACACGCATGAATACCCTGTTGACTTTAGATATCGGTGGACAGGAATTTACCTTCAGATTCAGAGTGGAACCGTTGAATAATTAATATCATTTGACTAAGAACCTAATCGACCCATCTTATTATCATCTCTTTTGAACAGTGAGGGCAAACCTTTCTCTGTTCTTTCTTGGCGGGGATCTTTTCTATTCGCATGATTCTTTTACAATAAGGACATCTCAGCAGAACCGGTCCTATCATTTCTCGGTTGGTTTCTGACTGACCAAACGTGCGGATAATTTCTTTACGTATTTTCTCAAGAGAGATAACCACTTCTTTTATTGCGTTACTAGAAGAGATGACAACTTCTTCGGCTAAGATTCCTGTGTTTTCGCTAATCTTGCGTACAGTATCTGTTGTCGCCGATGCGGAATCGATACCTGTCCTGATTATTTTTTCTCCTACCGGAGACGAAGATTTCCCGTTTGAGCATCCTATGGCAAACAGCAAAAAAAATATCTGAAAGATAAGCAGTAGTTTCATCTGATTAAAACGTTAGCTCCGGTTGCACTAGAGGTTCATAGTTTTTCGGTACAGGAATCGGAAATGTTATCACGTCGTATGCACCGCTAAAAAAACGTATCAGGAACCGACCTGTTCCCTTGACCAGTCCGGTGAAGAATCCTAACGGACCGTTGTAGTAGATAGATTCGTGTACAGTATCGGCAACTTCTTGTTGGGATGTCCACATATTCATTACTCCGCGTGCAAGCTTCTCTCCCGGATGTTTTGCCGCATAAGAATCGGTATTAGCAAACAAAAACACAACGAACAAAAGAAAGAGACACAACTTCTTATTCATAACAAAATCCTCTTTATGGATTGGAGTTCTTCAAATATTCTAATAGATTTTAAAAAAATGTCAACAGGCATTCTAGATATTGCCAAACAGAATAAACCAGATAATGGCAACAATAATACCGCCAATACCCAGAAGGCAAAGAGTTATAATTGTTTTATACGATAATGCGCTGCCGGATGTTGTTTCCATATGGTCTGTTCCGTCGGTGTTGGCGGTTAGCTCCTCAAACGCCTTTTTTACGTTACGGATATGGTCTAGTCCTTCTTGGTAACGAGCGTTTTTGTTTGCGATATGTGCCATCTCCAAGTTTTCCGTAAAATCATCTACCGCATCGAAATAGTAGATATTTATCTGACCTGTATTTATTTTCTTTAGAATGGTATCGAATTTCTTGAGCTCAAAATGTAATTTTTTCTTGTGTTCTTTACTGAAGGCTCTGTCATTTCTTATGTTTGGTGATTCAATTGTCCCTAGTATGGCATTTGGAGATTCGTTATTGGTTTCGTTGCCAACAGCGATGATTTTATTTATTTTCTCTTTTATATCGTGTGACGAGAAAATATTTGTCAAAGAAATTTTCTCCGAAAGAGACGGCTGTTTTGGAGATTCCGGTAAAGGAACATCCCTGTTTGGATCGGTATTTTCGTTTTCGGTGGTTGTTTGGGGAGTAGCGGGTGGAGTTGAGGGGGTTTTCTTTTTTTCCACGAGTTGCTGTATTGTTTGATTCGAGAATGCGCTTGTTAGTGATATTGTTTTCTTTTCAAGACTCGCCTTTATTTTTTCCGTACTTTCTTGATCGTCAATGGAGGATTCTTGATTTTCTTGTATTAGCACGGTTTGTTTATCTTTTAGAGAGGCGTTGTTTTTTTCTTGTGCCGGTTTTTCTTCGTTATCGTCTGTCAGAGAGATGTTTTTAGAAGCCATTCTGATCATCGATTCTTTCTTCTTGACGGATGGAGGAAGGGATAGGTTTATCTTTGGACGGCTGGACGGCTTTTTATCTTCATTAGGTTGCGTATTCGTCTCTTCTTTTTCGGACGGTTCTTTTTTCGTCGGTATGTTGTGTTGATCTATCTCTTTGTTGATATCCGCCAAGCCCATAGCGGAGGTTTTTTTCTGTGATAGTTTTTGCGTGATTACCTGTTTTGCGATATCAATGGTTATGGTTTTATTTGACAGTTTTGAGAATGCGAGAGTTTCTTTCAGAGCACCTTCCAGTTTCCTGATATCATCTTTTATGCTCTGACAGAGGAAATCGATTACGTTATCAGGGATAGACTCTCCCTTTTCCGCTATTTTTTGATGCAAGATCGCTTTTCTCGTCTCAATATCAGGACATAACACTTCAGTAATGATCCCACCCTCGAATCTTGATCTTAACCGTTGCTCTAACGTAGATAATGCGCTAGGCGGTCTATCGGAGCTTAGCACAATCTGTTTGCCACTGTTGAACAGTTCATTGAAAGCATGAAAAAACTCGTTTTGTGCCGATTCTTTCGATGCTATAAACTGGATATCATCTACCATCAAAACATCTAAATTAGAGTATTCTTCTCTAAAAATGTCTAGTCTGTTAAATTGAATAGCGTCTACCAGGTCGGCCTCAAATTGATGAGCAGGTATATAAAGAACCTTTTTTTTAGGGTCTTTCTCTATAATAGCGTTTCCGATGGCATTAAGCAGATGTGTTTTCCCGAGTCCGACCGTACTGTATATAAACAACGGGTTATATTCTGTACCGGGAGAATCGCTTACGGCTTTAGCGAATGCTAGAGCAAAGTTGTTATTCTCTCCCGTAACATAATTGTCAAAGGTATAGTATTTTAGGAGATTTACCTTTGGCAAAATATCTTTTTTGCTGTCTGTCTTGTTCGACATCATTTTTCCTTAAGAAATTATATCTATTCGCAAAAGTACTGATCGGTTTATTTATCGGTAAAGACAGGAAAATCTTTAAGATAATAAAGTCGAAGAATATAGTTGTCTATCAGATAGTTAACGTTTTTTTTGGAGAAAAATGTCAAACGAAAATTTTTTCAAGAATTGACTGGATATCTAAAAAGGTATCCCAAGAGATAAATTTAATAGAACTTTTTTCGCAATACCGTGCCAACGATCCTTTAGCGAACACGATATCTGCTTCTTTTATCGGGCATCTATCGGTGGTTCCGTCTCCGATATAAACGATGGTTTTATAACCGTTATCACGTGCTTTTAGCAGATGGCTTGTCTTACAGTGCCCGCATATTTTACATCGATCGGATGGGTATGGATATGTTAAGGTTGCCTTATTTTCTATAATTTTCAGGATATTCGCGTAGTAAGTAATATTTTGGATAGAATTTTTTTCAAGAATATATTTTATGATTGATTGAAACCCGCCACTCAGGATAATAAAATCTGTCGAAGTGTTATCGCAAAATTTCAAAAATTGTTTTAGGTGTGGATCGATAGATATATTCTTATCGATGCATTCGGTAATATCGTCCCATGAGCCTCTGAAAGAGTCGAACTCTTCTTTCAGAGAAATTCTGTTGCCGATTTCGCCTTTTTTTACACGCAGCTCAATCTCTCTCCAGTTTTTGTCGGCGAATTCGTCTAAGATATGAACAAGAGAATCTTGTGTAGTGATTGTACCGTCAAAGTCACAGAAGATAATACGTTTATTGTTTTCTTGCATAGTCTCTACCAAAATCAGGCAGGGAATCTCTTCCCTGCCCGAAAAGATGTTTACGGTAAACCGATTTAAGCATTAGCCAATGTTTTTTTGATAACGCTTTTTATATCGGTTATTTCTTTTTGTGTAGCTTTTGTTTTTGTCCATGTTTCTTTGACAAACCCGTCTTCCGCTGCCGGAGAATGAGCTTCTGCATAATCAGGAATAACCTTTACACCGCGTTTGTCGTCTTTTTCTTTAGACACTTGCACACACTCGGCTATGGTCTGTTCCATTTCGGACAGAAGATCAAGATATTCCGCAAGGGTTTTTCCGGGTAACTCAGCCGACAAGATTTTTCTCTCATGTTCAAATCTTTCTGAAGAAGAAGTTTCCGTTAAAACAGAAGCGAATTTATCTGTTTTATTTTCTTCAACAAGGCTTTTCAGTTTTCGCAATAACCCGCTCAAAGCGTAATACTGAATATAGAATGTATACGCTTTTACACCGTTTTGACGGCTTCTCTCAGACATATAACTTTTTCCCATACCTTTAATATCTCTACTGGTATAGATATCTTTTATTTCAGATACGTCAAGCCTTTTTCTGGAATCTATCATCAGATCAACTATATCCGGTCTAAACACTTCAAAAACGATATCGGAACGTTTGGCTTTGTTACGTTTCATGTATTTGCCTTCGTTCCTTTTGATGGTGAAAATATTATCAGAGAGAACCCAACCCGGCATAAGTTCGTTGAATGCAGGAGATATCCCCGGTAAAATTGCACTTGGCGTATTCATCAAAGAGAACGGGAACTCAAGTTTTTGAGGTAGCGCACTTACTCCTGTTGCTATGATAGAATAAGGAGCGTTTGAGTAGTCGGACGGGAATTTGATGTTTACACCCAATCCGTAAAACAAACCTTCTCCCGCCCACAATTCCTGATCGGGTGCTTTCGATGTATGATTCGATCCTACGTTAGCACCGTACCCGACGTTGCCTTTACCTTCAGGCCAGAAAGCCGCTATCAGAAGCGACTGATGGTGAAACCCTACGAACGGACCGACAAGACAAGCCGTCACTTCGCCTTCCGCTACACCGGTGTTAGGACCTATGAGGGAATCGGTCACTTTGCCATGTCTTTCTACATGAGAATGTTCCGTAAGGACAGAGTTTGCTACTATTGCCATAGAGGTTACTTCGGCTCCCCACTGAACGATAGCTTCAACAACGTAAGCGCCGTCGGAAATTTCTGTTTGTTCATCGGTTAGGCTATAGATGGTTGTTTTTTTAATCAATGTTGCATTATCCAGTAACGCGCCTTCACCGATGAAGGTATCGATTATTTTAGGGCAATTTTTTATGACAGCCTTAGAGCAAACCGTTCCTTTATCGCTTGAGGCATCTTTTTTGTACTGGTCTACAAGCGACTCGTACGACGAGATAAGGTTTTTGTCTCCTCTGGAAGAAGCTATTTTCTCAGCCACAGGAACATTGATTTCAGGATATGTGTATACTTCCCGACCGCCCGTTTCTATCGCGATCGGCAATTCCGCTCCGATACCGAAACTTGATTTACCCGACATAGCCAACTCACCTACGTTAGATAGGATAGCGCCGGAGTGAATACGATAATTCGTAATGCCTCTACATTCTATTATAGTTACGTCATCAAGAATCTCAGAGTCTATTATGTTGCTTGATACTATACCGATCCATACGGTTTTGCCGTCTTTTTCTACGTCACCGGGTATTTTCCCGATATAAACATTACCGCCGAAATAACATCTAAAAATATTATCAGCAGTAAAATTATCCGCCACAGTAACCTTTGACCAGTCACAACAAACGTTGCCGTTGGCTTTTAGTTGGTCTATTTCCGAAGAGGTTAAAGCCCGTCCTTTGATAGGGGATTTATTCTCCTTGGCGGCTTTTATAACAAGCGAATCGTTTATCGCTTGTTTTAGTTCTTGTATCACATTAACTTCAGCCATGATTGCCTCCATCTATATTTTTGGTCTTAAATAAATTGTCCCCTGAACGAACAAACTACGCCAGAGGACAATTTAACGATTCATTATAGTACAGGCTTAAGCATATTCTTTTGTAAGTTTCGATGCAGCAGCCTCATCTGTGATGATTATTGAATCGGCGTGTTTCTGCAAGAATGATGCAGGTACATCAACAGAAACAGGACCTTCAACAGTCTTAGCTATAGCGTCTGCTTTTGAATCTTTGTTAGCGATAAGAACAACTTTTTTCGCATCCATGATTGTTGCGACACCCATTGACAAAGCCTGTGTAGGTACGTCTTTAGGATCGGAGAAGAATCTACCGTCAGAGTTGGCGGCGATAGTTTCAGGAGTCAAGTCAACGATTCTTGTTCTTGAGTCTTCTGCAGAACCGGGCTCGTTGAAAGCGATATGTCCATTACCGCCGACACCTAAGAGTTGTACGTCTATTCCACCGACAGCTTTAATCATATCTTCGTATGCGTTGCAAAACAATGTAGGATCTTCTGCTACACCGTTTAAAACGTAAGTATTTTCTTTTTTGATATTAATATGATCGAATAAGTTAAAGTTCATGAAATATCTGTAGCTTTGATCATGATCGCCGGCAAGACCCAAATACTCGTCCAAGTTAAATGTAGTAACTTTCGAGAAATCCAGTCCTTCATTTTTGTGCATTTTGATAAGTTCTTTATACATATTAACAGGAGTTCCGCCTGTAGCTAATCCCAAAATACAACTAGGTTTTGCTTTTATTACTTCTGCGAAAATTTCTGCGCCTTTGCGACTCATTGCCTCTGTGTCTGAAGTGATAATAACTTTCATTGCTTCTAAGCTCCTTTT
The DNA here is from genome assembly GCA_964522245.1 of uncultured bacterium. Taxonomy (GTDB): domain Bacteria; phylum Auribacterota; class Auribacteria; order Auribacterales; family Auribacteraceae; genus CAZFUR01. The sequence goes on from CAZFUR010000060.1 coordinate 6,936, forward strand.
GTTTTGTTTGTAAGTTACACTCAATTTATGGATAACAAAATAAATTTTTTTACCCCATAAATAGATATCTTAAGGGAAAGAAAATATACGATAGGAATTTTTTTTTGTCAACCAAAAAGTGGGATTATATAAAAAATACTTGGTATACAACAGGTTACATCTGTTCCGCCTAAAAATAGGTTAATAGCTTTTTATCTTAACTTTACAAAAAAACAAGAATTTAATACTATTTTCTTTCGAGAAAATTAGGAAATAACCGATTGGAGTTTTTGTATGTTTGGAAAACAGAAAAGTCTGAATATTCAGTATGTCAAAGTATCAAAGATTACCGGTAGTTTGTTTCAGATGAGATTAGAGATGGATTACGGAATAGACGAGATGGTGGAATCGATAAAAGCCAACGGTATTCAGAATCCGCTGATGCTAAAACAGGTGAAAAATGAGTACCGGCTTGTTTCCGGTCATAGGCGTCTTAAAGCGGCTAAGCTTATCGGATTAGATATTGTTCCGGCGATAGTTTATTCAAAAATACCTGATAAAGACGCCGCCTTAAAAGGGATGGTCGATAATCTGAATCGTAAAGAGTTGACGCCTCTTGAGCAGGCAAACGGATACAAAGGATTGATGGAACGGTTCGGGTTTAAACAAAAGGAGTTGGCAAAGGCTTTGGGGGTTAGTCAATCTATAATAAGCGAGTATGTCAGAACGTTAGAGATGTTACCGGTAGAGGTGATGAAAGCGGTTAACGGGGGTAGGATTAAATTTGCTCATGCAAGAGTGTTGTTGCGTTTATCTACCCAAGAAGAGATGTTGGAGTATTTTGAGAAAATAATCGATGAGGAATTAACCGTCGACGAGTTGAAACTGTTGTTATCGAGGAAGAAAAATGTTGAGGATCTATCGAATAGACAAAAAGACCTTGAGCGGGTCAGCTCTATTTTTGAACAATCGGCTCAATCGGATAAATCGTTAAAAAAAGTTTGGCAACGGGAGATTATGTTGAAAAGAAGCCGTATCGGTGACAGACTGCAAGTCGATTTCCGTAGCGGTAAAGACCTTTTTGCCAAACTGGAAAAATTATTTGATATTTTAAAGAAAAATCAATAGTTTTTTGTATCTGATAAAACGGTTGTGAAGAAATTTGTTATAGTTTTATCCAATATTTTTTGATCTGTTTTTTGATCGAAGAAATGATTTGCGCCTTCTATGTAGACGGGATGAAAATCGTTATTTTTCAATACGGACGAGTATTTGACGCTATGCTGGTATGGGACTACTTGATCGGCGGTTCCATGTATAATTTGTATGGGGACATCGGTTTTTGATATGTTTTTCGTTCCGCTGGATTTGAGTAGTTCGGCTAGGAAATCGGTCGACAATTCTACGCCTTTTTCCCAAAAAGTATCGGTTTTGTTGCTTTTCATGGACGATTGCTGTTGTGCGGATAGTCTGTAATGTTCTAGTGGTGCCATGAGGCATACGGCATTTACAGGGATCCTTTCCGAGAT
>CAZFUR010000061.1:0-8441 GCA_964522245.1 uncultured bacterium
TTTTTTCTATCGGGAAACTGTTGAGGTCTTTTGTGTAAAGGTTTCCGGTAGCGCCTTCTAGACCGATTAATTTGCTATCTTCGTAATAAGTTGTGTATATCTGTAGCAGTGATGCTATGTTCTTTTGTGCTTCAAAGTCGCAGTGAGCGTCTGATATTATGATTACGTTTTTTCGGTCAGTCCCGTCGAACGACTCTATGATCTTACCGAATCGACAGTTTTCAAACGGAGTTTTGTCTACTGCGCAAAAGGAATCCTGTCGGCAGGCAAAAATAAGGCATGCCACCGTTAGCGAAATATATAAGCGTAAAAAACCTGTTTTCATCAATCACCGAAAATATGTTGTTTTTGTTTCTCACATATTATATACTGATTGCCCGTGATTTTCAATTTAAAGATAAGGTTTTGTGTGGCTTATTGTTTGGGCGGTGGTCAGAATAGATTTACGGGGTAAAATTATTGTTGACTTGGTGTCGGGTTGTGTGTTAGTGTTACCGCTCAATAAATTTATCAATAATCAAGATGGTGTTATAGGGGGCGTTATGAAGACGTATTCGGCAAAAATAAGTGAAATAAATAGAAAATGGTATCTGGTTGACGCAACAGATCAGGTTCTTGGCAGGTTGGCTTCAAAGGTTGCCAATATCCTGAGGGGCAAGCATAAACCTATGTATACGCCTTCGATGGATACGGGTGACTATGTTATAGTGGTAAACGCCGATAAGATTAAGCTGACCGGCAAGAAAAGTATTCAAAAAACCTATACAAGATACACAGGGTATCCCGACGGGTTGAGGGTGACGAAGTTTGCCGATATGCAGACGAAAAAGCCGGAGTTCATTGTTGAGAATGCTATTGTCGGTATGATTCCGCATACTAAGTTAGGCAGGGCGATGGCTAAAAAGCTGAAAGTGTTTGCCGGGCAGGATCATCCGCATGTTTCGCAGAAACCGGAAAAGTTAGAGATTTAATTTATTTAATATATTTTGAAAAGTTTAATAAGGAGCTGTATTTTGAGTACCGCAGTCAAAAGTTATGCTACAGGTAGGCGTAAGACATCAATTGCCAGAGTGTGGGTGTCTTCCGGAAAAGGCGAGGTTATTGTTAACGGTAAAAAAGTGGACGATTACTTTGATCGTGACGTTCTTTGCACGATAGCAAAATCGCCGTTGGTTCTCACCAGCGTGGTTTCTAAGATCAGTGTCAAGGCGACGGTAAAAGGTGGCGGTTCAACAGGTCAGGCGGGTGCTCTGAAACATGGTATAGCGCGTGCTCTAGTGAAATATGACGAGAGCTTAAAGGCATCGCTTAAGAGCGCAAAAATGTTGACCCGTGATTCTCGTATGAAAGAAAGAAAAAAATGCGGTCAGCCCGGCGCGAGAAAAAGATTCCAGTTTAGCAAAAGGTAGAACCCTTATTTCTTGCGGTGTATCAATTTACCGTGTTTTTTATGGCTTTTTTTCGTCTCGGATTCTTCGGCTACGAAGAGTCGTTTCAAGGTTTCACCGTGAACTGAGCCTATATATTCGCTATCAAAATCTTTGTTGGAAGAAAACTTGTCCTTTCCCATGTCGAGACTCCTTCAGTTGTAATGACGATTGCTGTTCACAGCTATCAGCTACTGTTATAGATCGGATATTTTTGCGCAAAACATTAGTCTAATATCGAAAAAAAATATTTGATCTGTTGTTGGTGCGCAATAACTTACGCAATATACGCTTTGTCGGTGCGGGGGGATGTTTTTTTTGTTTTACGGCGGAGGTTTTTTCTCGATAGGTGGGGCGATTTTTTTTTGTGGTTATCAATGGAGATGAAATAATGAAGAAAAAGATTATGCTTATAGTCGGTACACGTCCTGAGGCGATTAAAATGGCGCCTGTTATAGATGCGCTTTGTAGTCAGAGTGATTTTTTTGATGTCGTAACGGTTCTGACCGCCCAACACAGAGAGATGTTAGATCAGGTTTTGGAGGTTTTCGCTATAACTGCCGACCACGACCTGAATATAATGAAAAAAGGTCAGTCTCTTATGCAGGTTACACAAAGAGCTCTTGACGGTATAGACGGATTGATAAAAAAAGAGCGACCCGATATGCTGATCGCTCAAGGTGATACCACAACGGTTTTTGCCTCAGCATTGGCATCTTTTTACGAGCGTATACCGTTTGCTCATCTTGAAGCGGGGTTGCGAACATACGATAAATACAGCCCGTTTCCTGAAGAGATCAATCGTTGTATGACTTCTCCGTTGGCGGAACTGCATTTTTCTCCAACCGAAAAGTCTGCTCAAAATCTTCTCAAAGAAAATGTCCCCGCCGACAAAATACACGTTACAGGCAACACCGTAATCGATGCGTTGTTTCATATTTTGGATAAGAAAAACGATGACGACCTGAATTTTCTCGAATCGCTTGGGCTTGAACCTAAAAAGTTTATACTCGTTACGGCTCATCGCAGAGAGAGTTTCGGTGAACCTTTTGAACAGATCTGCAAAGGGCTAAAAATGGTAGCCGATGCGTATCCTGACATAAAGATAGTTTATCCCGTTCACCTGAATCCCAATGTCCGCAAACCTGTCGATGAGATTTTAAGGATGCAGTCTAATGTCGTATTAATTGAGCCGCTGGATTATTTTCAGTTTGTGCATCTTATGAAACATTCCTACCTGATATTGACCGATTCCGGCGGTATACAGGAGGAAGCTCCGAGTTTAGGGATTCCTGTTTTGGTTTTAAGAGAGATCACCGAACGCCCTGAAGCGGTCGAAGCGGGTACCGTCAAGGTGATAGGCACTAATGCGCAAGATATCTTCAGAGAAACGAAACAACTAATCGACCATAAAGACGCATACCGGTCTATGGCAAGAGCTATAAACCCTTATGGCGACGGCAAATCGTCCGACAGGATAGTCGGGATTTTAAAAGATTATTTTGGTATGTAGTCTCTAATAATACGCTAGATCCATTATCCGTGACAATATTTCTTCAGACAGATGTGTAAAAAATATACCTAGCTGATAATCGCTTTCGTTGTTTTCCTTACAGCATCTGACCACCGAACCTGAACAGCAGAACATTTCTTCGTCGCTGGAGAAAGGGTCGCTGGGAAGAAAATGTATGACTACCTCGGCGTAAAGCGGGATTCTTCTGTTGATGTAACACCCGACGCCCGTCATACTAAGGTCCATCAGTTTACCGTCCAGACTAAAGTCTTCCCATTCGATTCTTACGGGAACGCTCTGGTAATAGCGTTTGTACTTTCTGCGGTCTTTCATATTTTTTTTCTCCTACGTAGTGATAATATAGATATCCGTCTACAATCTTCTATCGGCGGATAGTTTTTATAAATTACCAATTTTTTGTCATTGATTTTTTCGGGGTTTTTGTCGAATTGGACGATCGGGTATAAAATTTGGTCTCGGTGGATTATTTTCCTGTTATTTACAGAGACTGTTTAGTTTCGGTTCGATATTGTCATCGGCGATTAGTATCTGTTTGTGTGTAGAGGTTTCACCGTGCGTGATTTTTATCAGGTTTTTGTTTACTCCCAAAAGTTTTGACAGATATTTTACGAGTGCGTTGTTGGCTTTACCGCTTACAGGCGGGGCGGTGAGTTTTATTTTGAGTTTGCCGTCTAGTATTCCCGCAAGCTGTTCTCGTGATGCTCTGGGCAGAACTTTTATCCCAAAAGAGATACCTTTTTTTGTGCGATTAATTTTAAGACGATTATCCTCAGGGTTATTGGGGTTTTTAGACATTTTTGCTCAGTTCTCTAGATTTTTCCGTAGCGGCTTTTACGGTATCGGCGATAATTTTTTTGATATTGTTGTATTCCATAACCAAAATGCCTTGTTCCGTGGTACCGCCTTTTGAGGTTACTTTACGTCTCAATTCCGCAGGGTCTTGTGCGGATTCGACAAGCAGTTTCACCGCTCCGTTGAAAGTTTGGTTTGCAAGCAGGCACGCTTTGTCTTTATCTAGTCCCATAGATACCGCTGCGTCACGCAGTGATTCTACAAGGTAAAAAACGTAAGCCGGTCCGCTACCTGATACGCCTGTTATCAGGTCGAGCATAGATTCTTCTACGGTTATAGATTTGCCGAGCTGATTAAAAATATACTCGGTGATTTTTATATCGTCATCGGTTGAGGTTGTCGAACCGGATATCCCTGTCATTCCTTCGCCGACTAACGCAGGTGTGTTGGGCATGACTCTGACGATTCTAGCGTCTCCCAAAGCGTGCTGAATCTTTTCTGTTTTCGTTCCGGCAAGGATAGAAATGACCAACTTATCCGCTCCGACGGTACCGATCTCTTGCGCTACTTGAGCGAAGGTTTGTGGTTTTACCGCAAGGATAGTTATATCCGAGCATCCGACGGCTTGTTTGTTATCGTCTATACAACTTAACGCAAACTTATCCGTCAGGTACGATCTGCGGGGTTGCTGTTTTTCCGATACGACAATCGCATTGCTATCTACGGCTTCTTTGTTTATCAGCCCCGCGATAATCGCTTCTGCCATATTGCCTCCACCGATAAACGAGATTTTTTTATTTTTCAACATATATCCGTTCCTTTGCAAATTCAAGTTGTTAAACTGTTTTCTCAAGGATACAAAAAATAGAGAAAATGTTTTAGCAAAATTTAACATTGTTTGTGAAAACAGCCTCAATATGTTATAATTACGCCTGATAATTTATTCTTTTAATATTAAAAAGAGACCTGTTTTTTATGAGACTTTTGTTATCGGCTGTTATGCTTGTGTTTTTTGTTATCAACGCTTATGCGAATACAAGTATGTTCTCCGATGTAATGGAGTACGCCGATAACCTCAATCTCAATGTGACTGACAGCTGGCAAGGCAAAACCGACAGATTTATCCTCTATATAGAAGACGCCCACTGCAACTATTCAGCTCAAAAAGAGGTGGCAAAAATAATAGAAACCATGGTTTCTAAAAATAGCTTCGACCTGATATCCGTAGAAGGTTCTAGCGGTGAAGTTATGACACATCTATTCTCCTCTTTCCCCGTAGATGATACCAGAAAAAAGATGGCGGAAAATTTATTAAAAAGCGGTCTTATCTCGGGCGAAGAGTATTTTTGTATATATAACGGTAACCCTCTTAGGATTTTTGGAAATGATGATGAGTCTTTGTATCGTCAGAACCTGTTGGCGTTCAGGAACAGTTTTGATTCTAACCCACGGTCTGTCAAGGTACTGGATAGTTTAAAATACGGTCTTTTTTGTATTGAACAGGCGTATTTCAATAAACCGTTGTTTGAGTTCGCTAAAGCATATTTCTCCTACAATGAGGGAACCACAAACCTCCAACAGCTTTTAGATGTTTTATCCTCTCTCGGTCTTGATGAAACGGTCTCAAAATATGATCAGGTATCTCGCTTCAGCCGTTTTATAAAACAACAAAGCGAGTTTGACTACAAATTGCTGGACGATCAGGCGGGCAAAGTTGTGGACTACCTCATCAAAAATACCGATCGTCAAACCGCCATAGATACAAAAAATCTGGTTTTTAAGAATCTGTCGGGGAAAATCAAACAGAAAGATTACTATTCGGCTCTTCTGGATATGGCTCAAGGAGTCGTTGATGATGGTTTATGCAGGCAGTTGCGTTTGTTCCGTAGTTTATCGGGTGGAATTGATGATATAGATATGGCTAAATTGAATAGTCAGACTCTTGTTTTGCTGAAAGATTGTTTTGCGGATTTACTCAAATCCGATCGGGAAAGAGAAGTTTATCGGTTAGTTGAATCGTATATGGCATTCTCTAAAGCGTTGACTCTCAATATGACTCGAGATGAGTATCGGGGTATGATTAAAGACGGTGCGGATACTTCTCAAAATAGGTTAAAATCGTTTATAGAGGAGTATAACTCCTATTCCGTGGTTGAGCGTGTATCCGCAGAAGATGAGACTTTTTTGGCGAATCTTTTGTCTAACAATCTGAATTTTTACGAGATAGCCTCCAAAAGAGACAAGTCTATATTAGACAATACTTTGAAAATTCTAGATAAAGAACATCTTAAGAACGTGGTTATGATTGCGGGAGGGTTTCACTCGGAGGAAATTTTCAGGAATTGTAAAAAACAAGGGATAAGTTGTGTCGTCGTCAGACCTAAGGTTGCGGGCAAAGACGATTTATCAAAATATGCGTCGGTGGTTTTGAGAACGCAGATATACGATCGTATTTTTGGGAACACGCCCGATAAACTGCGCGCGACATCTTTTTTCTCCGAGAAAAGTTTTGATGACTTATCCAAGATAAACGCATTTCGGCGGGAATTTATATTCAGTTCCGTGATAGATTCTCTCAACACGTTTGAGTACAAAGAGATACATGATATCATAAAAAAATGGCGTAACGCTTTCTCAAGGGCGGCAAAGATCCGCTCGCCTGAGGAATCCGTAGCTTATAAAAACGCTATGGAGCTATTTGATTATGTTGTGACCGAGCCGTTTTCTTACGGTAATATTCGGATAGACGCAGTCTCAAAAAGTGTAATCGTTTCCGCTTCGGGTGTTACGCTTAGGCTTAGAAAAAACGCCGATTCGTCCGTATCGGTAGAGAAGATAGAAGAGTTTGGTAAACTAGAGAAGGGATTAGCGTTAAAACAGATACCCGTTGTTCTAAAAAATACACAGGTTTTCATCTCTTCATGGACGATTGCCGATGAGAATTCGGAATATTTCAGGCATGGCGATGCTCATTACAGCGTGAAATATATAGAGGCGATGAACAGGCGGGGGATTGAGCCTATAATAATTTTACCCTCAAACCTTGACGAGAAATCCCGCACTTTGGAGAAATATCTTCCTGCGATAGAAGGCAGAAACTACAAATTTAAGTTTGCCGAATTTGACGGTAACGGTCAACTTGTACAGGTTGATCGGTACGGAGAAATTGTGGACGGGATTAGTCTGGATAAAAATAAACGCCCTGTCGTAATTCAGTTGTGCTCGAAAATTGATCCTGAGAGTGATCGGCGTATAAAAAACCTCTCTGACGGTTTGGGTATGCTTGCGGGGGGGAAGCCGTTTTTTATCAGAATTCCCACTGCGGGAACTCTTTTGGAGTCGACGCAAGAGTTTGATGCGCTGGATCTGTATTTTAATCCGTTGCCTTCAGGATTTGCGCAAAAGTTTGCCATAGAGACGGGGTTTGTTGTTGATGAAGATTTGATAGAACTTGTCTCCGATATGAAAAACCGCAGTTCGGTTAATCGTAAAGAAAACGTTTTCGATAAACTTTCTCTTTTATCTAACGGTAAATTGCGCCAAAATCTCAAAAAACTCCCGAAATTCGATTACTATAAGCAGACAGCCTGTAAATGGACGTTCAGATATTTAACCGAAAAAGACGATGCCGAGTTAGCTTCTTTTATGAAAGCATCAAAATCGTCCGGTGAACCTCAGATTGTGTTTACCTTTTATTCCGATAAAAAAGAGACGGATTTAAGGCAAAAATCGTTTCTCAAGAAAAATTTTGCTTTTGTGGATCTTCAGCAGTCGCGCAACAACAATTTGGATAAAAAAAGCAATATTCTAATAGTCAACCTGCCTCCTCTCGATAGCAAACTGTTTAAAAACCTTATGGCGGTCTGTGATACGGCGGTGGTAAGTGGTGAGAATTCGTTGGTGGAGGGATTGATTTTAAACAAGCTCGGTGTCGGACCTACAATTTTGTTCAGACCTGCTATGGAAGAACATATGTCGATACTCTCTAATTCGCTGTTGTCACAAGGCAGGCGGTTTGTTTATGATAAACTCAAAGGGTATGCGGGTATAAAAGCGGACCCCGGCATCGACTACCTCACGGACGATGCCTTAGAAGGTGAACTGGATAGCTCGCAACGGTATATACGCGACGTAATTTTTGATCCACGAACGAAAGAGTTGATAACCAGCGCTTTTGTGGGTGTCGTTGCGCCGATTAACGGTCTGAATATGATGGTTGATCTGATAAGTAAGATAGACGATGGCATCGCAAAATCCGATCTTGTATCGCTCTACGATTTCAAAATACAAAGTAAAGCCGAAAAGTTGATAGATGATTTCCTGCTTGATCCGTCCGCTAAGCTTGGTTCTCTACAAGTAGAATTTATAGAGAAATATCTCGAAAAGTTCCTGACAGGGTTTGTTTCTAACCTTGAGGAACTGAACGTATCGTCGATCGATATAAAAAACCTCATAGGGGAACTTTCCGATAAAATAGTGTCTGTCTACGGACTGAAACTGACGGAGTTGGGGGTAGACAAAAAAAACGATTTGGTTGTCGGTATGGAGCGTGCCATAAACGAGTTTTTATCAGGATTTGTCATAACCGATAACGGACATATTTTTGTTCCAAAGACAGTTCACGGGAAAAAAGGGTACAGCCATACATACCTGCGTAAAGGGATTTTTGACGGGGAGCCTGAAAAATC
>CAZFUR010000062.1:0-8392 GCA_964522245.1 uncultured bacterium
TCTTTATATGGTCATGATAGATAGTTTTGTCAGGAATAAAAAGTATCTCGGAGCAACCAAGATATCCAGGAAATTACTAAAAATTGCCAAAGGCGATCAAAAATATTTGGTTTTACGAAAAATAGCGGATATTATGATAGCTCAACAAGATTTTTATGCCGCTAAAGAGTTGTTGTTGAGCGTATACGAAAAAACACCCGCCGATCCTGCAGTCGCTAAACTGCTAGCCGATATCTTTTACCGTTTTCATGAGTATGAGCAGGCTATAATCTATTATGAACGATATATCTCTGCAAACGAAAAAGATTATGAATCTAGATATTCTCTCGCTTTAGCATATGCTCAGATGGGAGAAAAAAGCAGGTCAACCCGTACTATGAGAAAGTTGTTGAAATCTATGAGGGCGTTGCCTGAAGATACCGCAATGAGAAAAATGTATGCCAGAGTGTATAGTGCATTGAATAACCGTTTTATGGCATCAAAGTATTATGAAAAATTATTGAGGTCACAGAGAAATAATATTGAGGTATTTAGAGAATATATAGATTTTCTGTCTGCGGGCGGTGAATATTCATCTTTGATTAGGGTAGTGGAGAATTCTAACGACAACTTGAAAGCGGATTATCAGATACAAAAAGATTTGGCATACGCTTATTTGGCTAAAGAAGATTATGACGGGGCGCTTGTTCTATTTAAACGTTTAGTTGCGCAATTTCCGCAAGACGCAGATCTTATGGGTGATCTGGCGTATATTTTTCAGATGAAAGGCAGATGGGATAAGGCCTTGAACATATACAAATATATTTTGCGAACCAAACCTCCATCTTGGAGTAGATACACTCAGATACAAAATGAAACGGATAATTTACTGAAAACGTATGCTCCACGTCTTAAAATCAATTATCTGTTGATTGATGAAATCAAAAAAGATACCTCAGTCTATTCCGTTCAAGCACAGGCGTATTTGAATTATAACACACTTATAAGAAGCGGTTTTGATAGATATTTTTTTAGGGATAATAGTGTCGATGGAGAACGGATATCTGAAAATGTATCGGAAACAAATATTGCATTGGAATATTTTTTTAATAAGAATTTATCCGTCAACATAGGTCCTTTAGAGATAAGCCATGGCGTTGAGGATATCTGTACGTTTGCTTTGGGGATGAACTATGATAATTTTGAAAACCTGCAGGTTAAATTCGATGTTGTTTGGGAAGACAGGTTGATCGATCCGAGAAAATCCGTACGGCTTGGCGGTAGAACAAACCATGTAGATATTTATCTGAACTGGGCGGTGACAGACTTTTTTAGGGTTGTCGCACAAGCCTCTCACAGCGAATACAGGTTTGCGGATAAAGTTAGAAAATTAGGGTTGTCTACCCGTCCCGGTTCGAGAGATCAACTTGTGGCAGGGGGTGACCTGTCTTTGTGGTTTGACCCTCATATTGCACTGACATATCGGTGTTCATGGACAGATTCGGAAGTGGATTCTGAATATGAATCGTTACTGTCAGTCGACTCAAAACTCAGAACCCATCAATTCGGTATTTTGTATGAACACGAAATATCGGAAAAAATATCTCTGTTTGGCACAGCTTTTGTTGCTAATGACGATGAAAGGGATATGTTCTTATCCAAAATGGCGATATACGGTTACGAAATAGGTATGCGGATAGAGCCGGTCAAAAATTTTGAAACGGGCGCGAGTTACTCTTTTCAATACGAAAAAGGATTGAAATCAACCGTAGCGCGTAGCAATTATATTAATGCTTACGGGATGTTTTATTTCTAAAAAACCGAAAGGTGTTTTGTTATGAAATCGATAAAACTGTACGTTTTTTTGATAAGCGTCTTTTTATTGTACACAGGTTGCAATTACTCAAGACAATTTGGTCAAAAAACTATTTGTGCGCAAACGTTGGGGAAAATAGCGGTTTTGCCGTTTCGTAACTATTCCGATAACCCTTGCGCAAGCCTTGCGTTGACGGAGCTTTTCTACACGGAACTTTGCGCTTGCGAAAAATTTACGGTTGTCCCTCTTCATAAAGTGATGGATAAGATTGATGACGATTACAGCGATTCTTGCGGATCGGGTGAACTGAAAAAAATCGCCTCAAACGTGGGAGCGGATACGGTTGTTTTAGCGAGTGTATTGGAGTACAGATATAAAAAAGGGTTTCGTCAAAGACCTGTTGTCGGGGTGAATGTGCGCTTAATTTGTGCCAAAAATGGTGAGGTTTTATGGTCACAAAGCGTCACAAGAGAAGAGTTTCAGTTTATGTTCTATAAGGGATCCCTTAGTTTCGTGTCTCAAAAAATTTGCAGACAGATAGTAAACAAACTAACAAAGTATGTAAGGTGATAAGTCAATGAAAAAAGTATTGATTGTCGATAACGATACAATTTTGGTGGATATACTCAACCTGACAATGGATTTTTACGGATTAAACCTGATTCACGTAGATGATCATAACGAAATAGATCTTATCCTTGAGAAGAATTTTGTCAGCGTCGTTATATGTGATGTTATGTTGACGGGAATAGATATGATCGCTAAAGCGCAGGAAATCAAAAATAAAAAAATGATTCCGGTTATTATGATCGGTATAAGAGAGCTTAGCGCTGAAGAAGGAAAAAAACTGTTTTGTAGCAAAATCCCATTTATAAGGAAACCGGTTGAACCGAACGTTCTTATCGAAAAAGTAAGGGAACTTATACAGTGAAATATAGCAGGCTGCTCATTGTCCGTGAGACTGTAATAGCTTTGATTTTTTTTATGGTTTTTAATTATCTGGGTTGGAGGAGTTTACCGGGGTTTTACGGTGTGTCGCCTCATCCGTATTTTATCATCATTCTCATGATGGCTTCAAGATACGGTCTTTTCGCAGGCCTTTTCTCGGCGACTGCTTGCGGTATGGTCTTTTCAGGATTAGTATATTTTTCCTCGCAAAATCTTGTTTATACTGATCCTGTAGCGATAAAAAATATCGTGCTTTTTATGTTGGTCGGTTGGTTAGTCGGAGAAATCAGACAGGGAAGTATAAAAAAGACGCAATTCGCCGAACAAGAAAAAGAACGACTTAAAATTACGGCGGATAAACTCAACGAAGAAAATCAGCGGATTAAAAAAATTAATACCGAAATGGAAAATCGTATCTCAGACGATGTGTCTACCTTCTCGAACTTATACGAAACCAGCCGTCAGTTACAATCTTTCGATCTACAAGAGATTTATACGGCAATATTAAATATACTCGTCCAGCATCTGGAGGTTAATGAGTGTTCCGTATACACTTTTGAAAACGATCAACTTGTACTAAAAGAAACAACGGGCGAAGAAGATAAAATCGTCGGTACTATCAATATCGCTTTTGAAGATAACATTATCGCAAAAGCGGTCAGGGATAAAAAAGTTTACAGTATAAGAGATATGCTCGAATACGGTAAAGCCGACTCTATTTCTAAAAGCAGTGCGGTAATGGCGGCACCGCTTATTAAATCGGATGGCAGTTTAATCGGGGCTTTATCGATAGAAAAAATGCCGTTTTTCCAGATTACCAGCTCATCGGTCAAAATATTCTCCATGTTAGCAGATTGGGTAAGCACGGATATAGAAAATGCATTGTATTTTCAAGAAGTGAAAAATAAAAATATTCTCGACGAAGTCTTAAATGTGTATACCCTCGATTATTTTCAAAACAGGTTAGCCCAAGAGTTTCATAGAGCAAAACGATACTTTATCCCTTTATCAATAGTCTTGATAAAAATAAAAGGGTTTGACGCAATGAGCGTAAAACGCAGATTGAAAGTCTTGAAATTTGCCGCGGCGTGGCTGAACACTTCTTTAAGACTAACCGATATAGTCACACGATACAAAGACGAGATCCCATTTAGTATGATTTTTACCACCACCACAGAACAACAGTCTAAAGCCGCTATGAAACGAATACTCGATATCTTAGATTCCATAAGCATAGGTATGGAACAAGATAATAGCCTTGTGGAAATAGAATTTGGGATAGGCAGTTGTTCTTCCGTAACGGAAACGGCGGAACAACTCCTTAAAGAAGCTGAGGAAAATATCGGACAATGGTCGAGAAAAGATCTTTTAAAAATAAGTTGACGGCATTAATAATTTTTTCGGGTGGAATGTTTTTTCAGGCGGTTACTTTTGCCGGGTTAATGGGGTTATTAGGTTTTTTTAACGGGATTTATCTCATATCGGCTCATTTTGTCGGAGCGGTTCTTATCGCAACGGCATTTTTTAAATTATCTGACAAAAACCGTACCTTGTTTTTTTATCTGTCATTGATGTTGTCTGTGATCTTTCCTTTGTTGGGCGGTTTATCTGTAGCGGTGATTTGTTTGTATCGGATTGTTGTGGGGGTGAATTCGCTCTCCGAAGATGAACTTGATATATCTTTGGATGAAGAATCGATTATGGTATCCGATGAAAATACAGATGTTGATGCCGACAGGTTTATCCGTCAAAAATTGGATGTTGAATCGTTTAGCGATATTTTGCGTAGTGACAACTTTAATCTAAAAAGAAGCGTTATAGAAATCCTTGCCCGCAAAGATGATAAAGATTCGATAAAACTCCTCAAATCCGCACTGAAAGACCCTGATCCGGAGATAAGGTTTCATGCCTCAACAGGATTGTGTAAAGTCGGTGAGAGTTTTCAAAAACGGATTCTAGCGCTTCAGGAAGAGTTTAAACTCGATACTGGTAGTTTTGAAACAAACCTATTGTTGGCAAAAGAATATTTTAGTTTTTGTCGTTCTAGATTGGTCGATTCGGGAACTCAGAAATTTTATCTCGATAAAGGATTGGAATCGATAAATAGGGCTTTGAAAATTAAACCTGACAATGTGGATGCACTTTTGGTGCTCGGGAAAATAAAAATAGAGACCCAAGAGTATCAAGACGCACTGAAACAGTTGGATAAAGCGTATAGTTTAGATGAAGATAACTGGAATGTGTTGATTTGGCGGTGTGAGGCTAATTTCTATCTTGGTCGGTTCGATCAGATAAAAAAAGATTGTAGAGCTGTGTCAAATTTAAAACCTGTTTGGGATAGTGTCGGCAAGGTAACTAACTATTGGATGAAAGATGCAAGTTGATGAAATAAAATCACTTATCGTTTCGCCTGATAAAAATATCAGAGACCGTGCTTTTGATAGGTTGTTGTCGGATGGGTCTATTGAGGGTATTTCTTTACTTAATCGTATTGTGAAAGGCGATAACGAGATAGCTAAATTGTACCTCATAAAATATATATCCGAATATTATGCCGATCGGAAAGGGTTGAAAATTCTTAAACTTCTCATGGAGAATAAAAACGAACATATAAGAACAGAGGCGGCGGATCTGTTTTCCGGAATAAATTGTTCAGGTAAAAAAGATATTATTCTGGAAATGTTTAAGTCAAAATCGGATTTTGTCGTGGGATACGCAATAAAAGAAGCGGGCGATAAACATATGATTGCCGCTATAGATTATCTGTTTCTCATCTATGATAAATCTGATGCGCCACGCAAAATTGAGATATTATCCGTATTGCGCAAAATCAGGGGAACGGCGTCTATAAAAGGTCTGATTAAAGCTCTTGATGAGACTGATCTTGCGGTTCTTTATGAAGTGATTCAAACGTTGGGGCTTTTTCATAACTATGTATCATGGCACAAAATAGTTAAATTCCTCGATCACTCATCGGTCAATATCCGTAGAGTAGCGGTTTGGTTTTTGAGCCGATATAAATCTAAACATGTGAGAGACAGATTGTTGTCTCTTTATTTTAAAGAGAACGATCCTGCCTTGCGAAATCAGATTGTCGGTGAGGGGTTGATTAGATATAAAGATTTTAAAGTTGTGGCTCGTATGTTAGAAACGCTGGTTTGCGGTGAAGATTATAATACACGCCTTTTTGCGGAACGAGCGTTAGATCAGTTCCCCGAAAAAATACGATATAAAGTGGTGAAAAAATACCGAAATCATAAAAACGAAAAAATACGAGCCGTGGCTTTGGGTAAAGCGGGTGAACTGAAATCTAAAAAAGTAAAACGATGGTTGTCGGATGCCCTTTTGAATGATGAAAGCTATTGTGTGAGAGTTGCCGCCGCTCAGGCTTTGGGTGTCAGAGGCGATCGTAGTGTGATGCCTCAACTGGAATACGTGTTTTTGTTTGATGATGTCAAAGCGGTCTGTTATGTTGCCCTAATCTCTTTGACAAAAATCTGGGATCAGAGCGATTGGGGTAAAATATATTCCATCTTGGAATTCCCTGAACAGACCCATTGTGAAGCGCAAATAATGGTTTTGAGGTTTATACAGAAAAAAATCCTCAGGGAAAAATGGGATATTCCTCAGAACCTTTACGATCGAATACTGTTCCGTCTGTACTCCAAAGATCCCAATATCAGATATGTCTGTATGGAGATATTGAGGCTTCTTAAAGACAAAAAAGCGGTTCTCCCGATAATAGATATATATATGGACAGCGAAACGGATTTTGAAAACAAAATTGCTCTGGATGTTATCAGTGATATCGTCTATGACGATCCGCTTTTTCTGTTCTCTTTTCTTGTTCAAGCTCGTCCTAAGGGTAAGGTTTTTATACAAATTCTACAACTGATAGAAAAAATAGATTTTGATCCGCAATACGATTTCGAGATGATATTGCAGATGTCTACGTTATTCCTCAGAGAACGGTCGAAAAAGGTCAAAACCCAAATTGTCAAAACCTTGTTTAATATTTTTAAAAATAATTACCATAATTTGTCAGGTATCATGAAAGAGTCTGAGGAGCAGTGGTTGGGAATTATTCTCAAATGTGCTAAATACGCCGAGAAAGAAGAACTAAAAATATTCGGGGCGGAAATATTTTTGGATAACCTTGAGAACAGCAATAGAGCCACTCAGGAAATATCTATTAAGATGTTGGGGGTCTTTAGAGAAGAAAGGGCGTTACAAAAATTGACCGAAATATCTATATCTCATAAATCTATGGAAATGAGAAAAATCGCTAGACAAGCAATCTGGCGGATTTTTTATAAGGAGAATGTCGCGTGAGTTCAAATAGCGATGTCTGTCTAATTTTAGAAGGTACATATCCGTACGTTGCGGGCGGGGTATCCACATGGGTTCATCAACTGATCAATGCTTTGACGGATGTGAGGTTTTCTCTAATGACTATCTTGCCGAGCAGAGACTATATAAAAGAAATGAAATACGATATCCCGACAAATGTGGTCGATATACGAGAAGTCTTTATACACGATTACCACGATATCTCACCCAATAAAACCAATCGTAACAAGAAAAAGGCGTTCAGAGAACTTGAGAAATTTATCATAGAGGCGGTATCCGGCGATATCTCCGGATTTGAAGAGGTATATCATTATCTATCGGGGGAGAACCCGTTAATAGATAAACACGATCTGCTTTTTTCAAATTCAGGGTGGGAGCTGATTTATAATCTGTATAAACATTTTAGACTGAATATATCGTTCATAGATTATTTCTGGACGTACCGTTTTACGGTGTGGCCTATCTTGCAGGTGTTGCAGGCAAAACTGCCGAATGCCGATATCTATCACGCTATTTCAACAGGGTATGCGGGATTGATAGGTGCGGTAGGTAAACTGCAAAATAACAGCGCACTCATTCTGACAGAACATGGAATATATAGCAAAGAACGGAAAATAGAGATATCTCAAGCGTCATGGATTTATGACGAGAAAAAAGAATCTCATCGACCGAAAGAAGAAATGGGATTCTTCAAAAAATGGTGGATAGAACTATTCAATCTAATGGGACAGGTTTGTTATAATTATTCCAGTGAGATCATCACCCTTTATCAAGGAAATCAGCGGGAACAATTAAAGTACGGTGCTACTGACGATAAAGTATCTATCATACCCAACGGGATCGATCTGTCGGGATTTTCGTCTGATGTTAGAGAGATATCTTCCGGGCGATCAAAATATATTGTCGGGTTTGTCGGCAGGGTTGTGTCGATAAAAGACGTAAAAACGTTTATCAAGGCGTGTAAAATAGTCGTCGAAAAATTGCCTGAAGCGGAAATCTGGATCATAGGTCCTACCGATGAGGAAGAAGAGTATTATCACGATTGTCTTCTACTGATAGAGATGCTCGGTATGAAAGATAAAGTCATGTTCACGGGAAGCGTAAACATAAGAGAATATTATCCCAAAATCGACATTCTTGTCCTGACTAGCGAGAGCGAGGCACAACCGCTTGTTATTTTGGAGGCGAACGCTATGGGGGTTCCTGTCGTAGCTTCTGATGTGGGTGCTTGTATGGAGTTGTTGAACGGGAGAACTGCGGAGGATAGACAACTCGGAGCAAGCGGATTGGTTACAGGTG
>CAZFUR010000063.1:0-8352 GCA_964522245.1 uncultured bacterium
CTCCTTCTTTATTAGACGGGTCTGAAATAAAAATCATTTTGGACAAAATTAGATCAAACTACAATTTATCCGATAATCTTGAGATCACCTTAGAGGTTAATCCGGCAACAATATCAAAAGATAAATCCGCCGCCATGTTTGAATGCGGTATAAACCGAATAAGTCTGGGATTGCAATCGTTCGACCCAAAAATTCTCCGTTTTCTTGGACGGATACACACGACGGAAAATATTTATCAGACATATGAGATACTTAAAAAGACCGGTTTTAGAAATATCAGTGTCGATCTTATGTTCGCTATTCCGAATCAAACCGACAAACATTGGGACAACTCCCTAAACGAGGTTTTGAGTCTTGATCCTCAACATATTTCCTTATATTGCCTAAGCTACGATCCGAATACGGAATTCACAAATCTTCGAGATACGAAAAAAATCATCCCCGCCAATGAGAACACCCAACTTAGAATGTACAATCATGCGATTAAAAAGCTCCATAATGCAGGTTATATTCACTATGAAATATCTAATTTTGCGAAACCGAATTATCAGTCCCGCCACAACACTCTATACTGGAGGAATCTTCCGTATGTAGGATTAGGACCGTCCGCCCACAGCCATCTGTCCGCCAGACGATTCTCCTCGCCGTCTAATATAGATGAGTACATAAACGCCATAAATAATAATACCCCACTATATACATTCGCTCCGCCACTGACAAAAGAAGAATCATTAAGAGAGACAGCCGCCCTAAAGATAAGGCTTATTCAGGAAGGTTTTTCCATAGAAGAATTGCAAAAAATTTATCCCAATCTCAATCCGCGCAAAATATTGAATGACTCCATATCCACGCTTATAGAAAACGGTCTCATATTTGAGTATGCTAGAGAAAAATATCGACTTACAAAAAAGGGGATTCCACTTGCGGACGAGGCAACATCAGAGTTAATCTGAACTATTTGCGAGGTTTGCTGAGAAAAACAACAAAAGAGCAGGATCAGTCAAGCAGATCAAATTTAAAAGATGGATCTATCTCCATCAACTCTTTAGCGAGAGTATTGATTTTTTCTTTCAGACCGGCACCTTTAGAATTTAACCATCGCATATAAAGATCAAGAAACTCGTCTTGTTTTACTGCGATAATCATTTCTTTTTCGTACTCGTCCAGATGTAAGAAAAAATCTTTTAATTCATTAACAGAGAGATCATTCATGGTACTTGCCCTTCTTTTTCATCCTTGATTAAAATTTACATCCATGATAATTCCCACAACCAGATATATCGTCACTAGTTCCGCATAACTTTAACGAAATATAAAACTTTTAAGCACAACTGTGGATTTTAATTACTGTTTGGCATTCAATAGTTTACAAAAGTTAACAACAAGTTTTATTTAGGTTTAATCAGGTTATTGGAGAAGTTTTATTATCTTTGGGAGGGCTTCATAAGCAGACGATTCACCGCGTTTAATAATTTTCTTTATTTTATTAAATTCTATCATTGAGCAATCGCCCAATTCAGGTGATATAATCAGATCTTTGTCAGTCATTTTCATTCGTGACACGGCTATTTTTTCTTCGGTTATATATATAGCCTGAAGGAGAACATCTATTATGTTAGGCGACCATTTTTTTCGTTTAATGAATTGGAAAAAACCTTTTCTTTTTTTGAACAGATTATTGACAAGGTTGCCTTTATATTCCATTTTTTTGTCACGTTTATGTTTTGTATAGTTCTTGACGTTTCTGTTTACCGATACGGCGACAGTTAAGTCGGCACCCATCTCATACAATAAATCGGAAGGGATCGGATTAAGCAGTCCGCCATCGACAAGATATGTTTTCTTGTACGGCATCGGAGTGAACAGACCGGGCATAGACGTACTTGCGCGCAAAGCCTTCAGAAGACTACCGTCCCTAAATACGACTTCATCCCCCGAACATATATCCGATGCGACAACCGCAAGCGGTATTTTGAGGTCTTTGAATTCTTTATCGCCCAAAAATTTTCTAAGGACTCTTTCTATACTTTTGCCGTTAAATATTCCTGATTTGGAGAACGACGGGCTTGCGACCTTGCCTAATCGGAAATCGACTGCAAACTTCTCTATCTCCACCGCCGGTACACCGGAGGCATAAATAGCGCCAACAATAGCCCCCATGCTTGCTCCGGAGATAAAGTCTACGGGTATTTTTTCTTTATCAAACACCTTCAGAACGCCTATATGAGCCATTCCTCTTGCCGTACCGCATCCCAAAGCTATTCCTAATTTCGGTCTTTGTCGCATAAGTAAAATCTCGCAAAATTTTTATCTGTTTTTCATTGACATAAACTATCACTACTAAGATAATGTTACTAATGTTTTAACCTAAAAGAAAGATACGGTTAATGACCACTCCCGAAAACGATTCAGCGAATAGAGCGATTAGATTATATGAAAAAGCGCAAGACGCTTTCAACAGAAATAATCCCGATTATGCGGTAAGCATACTTTTTGCCACATTGAAAGTAGCCCCTAATTTTGTGAAAGCTCGTCATTTGATAAGACTGATCGCCAAAAAAAAGCTGGAACAAAGCAAATCTGTTATTTTGAGTAGGATTATGGGTAATATTCTTTCTATTCCCTCATACATCGGCGGATTTTTCTTTTACCTCAAGAACGACCATCGTCAGGCGATTTTGGCTTTTGAGAAAATTTTGATGAAAGACCCCATAAACACCTTTGTGCTTCAACTTGTAGGGTCCTCGGCGGAAAAGTTAGACATGATAGATACAGCCGTCGAGATTTACGAAACAATCCGCACAATTTCTCCGAGTAATACAAAGAATTTACACCGTTTAGGCAATATATACAAAGATTCTCTTCAGGATCTGGACAAAGCAAAAGAGGCATTTTCGGAAATAATCCAATACAACAGAAACAGTCATATCGCACGCAAAGGACTAAGCGATATAGCCGCTTTACAGACTATTGAGCAGGGGAAATACGACGATACATCATCGTCATTCTTATCGAAGGTAAAAGATCTTGAGTATACCGATATAACAGAGAAGAAAATGAGGACGGTAAAATCGCAAGAGGATTTGAGAGCGTTAATAAAAGATACGGAACAGCAACATCTTCAGAATCCAAGCAATGTCAAGATAATATTAGAGTTGGCGTCTTATCTGCTTGAGATGAAGGAGTTTGACAAGGCAATAGATTATTACAAAAAGGCTCAAGCTCTGTCTCCCGAGGACTACACGCTTACAAAACAGATTATGGATGCGGAGATAATGAAAATAGAAGACACCATTTACGCTCTATCAAAACAAACCGATAAAACTCCCGAGATTAAACAACAGATTCAAGAGCTCAGCGACCTAAAAACTCAGACTATTTTTCAATATTTGACACAGATGGTCTTTGAGCAACCTTCCGATAGGGAACTTCGTTTCAGGCTTGGGTTTGCATACTTTGAGTATAACATGATAGATGAGGCGATAAAGGAGTTTCAGATATCTGTTAAAGAGCCTAGGTATCAGCTTAAATCGTACAATTTGTTAGGGTTATGTTTTCATAAAAAGCAGATGTACGATCTAGCGGAGGTACAGTTCAATACTGCTCTTGAGGAGCTTCGTAAAAACGGTCAGATGGATACGTTCACCAAAGAGGTTATCTACAATTTGGCAACCGTCTATGAAAAGATGGGTCAGATGTCACAAGCCATTGAGAAATACAAAGAGATCTACAAAGTTGATATCGGATTCAAAGATGTTTCCACAAAAATCAACAAGACTTATCAGTAAAAGAATAAATTTATTTCACCTAATTCCCTGTTATAAAACATCTTTATATGATTGCTCAATTAAGTTCATTACATAATCTAAATCATCTTGTGATTTGATATCGACTCCTCTGTTCAGTGTCCATTGATAAGTGTCTGGGACTTTCTCAACAAGTCCTCTCGGATCAGTATATTCAATCGGACGCATATATATTCTGAGATGATTCTTGTGAATGTGGATCTCAGCAAAGTTCTTTATCATGCAATAAGCGACATATATAGAAGTCGCTTTTTCTTTAATGTTCTCGTCCATTTCAAAAATTGCACTGCGTAATAATTGAAATAATTCTTGATTCTCTTTAGATACTTTTTTTAAATGACCAACAATAGTTGGTTTATCTAGGATATTAGGAGACGAACTTTTTGCTTTTTGTTCACTGACTGTAAGAGCTTCCAATGAAAACAAATTCTCTTCATAATACCTATATCGGAACAATTCTATCCGCATAGAAATAAACTCAACAGTATCGACATCAAATTTGCTATAAGATTCGGCAATACAAATTACACGTGGATTCTTCCAGTCAATTTGCATATTTCTTACTATATCTTTATCTAATTTTTTAGCTATGAGCATCTCAAAGAACTCTACCTTTTGCAATCGAAGCCATTTCAGGTAAGATAATGCCTGATTGATAACATTATCGTTTCTATTACGTTTGTATTCTATAATGACTGGTGCGCCACTACTGTCAACAGCTAGCGTATCAATACGACCTCCGGACGTTGTGGGATATTCAGTTGCTATAAAATGCATATCTAGCATTTCAAACAAATTGTTTTCAACAATAGTCTGTAATTTTTTTTCTCTTTCAATATTAATAGATTTTAATTTTCTTACTATACCATTTTGCTCTCTAAATATTGGCATTTCGGTTTATCCTCCTCAAAATCTTAATCATTCGGAAATAAATTTTTCCGCACTCAGAGTACCACAGAAGAGCAAGATTCTCAAATGTTATGGATTGAAAAATAAATTCAGATGATAAATCTGTCAACATCCATAAAAAAGTCTACGAAATAAAATACGGATCTACATCAACAGCAACCTTGACACCGGAAAACTTTTTGCACTTTCCCAAAGAATCTTTTATTTGTTGAGTCACCCCCAAAACAGTTTTGGTTTTCAGTAAAAGATTCCAATAGAAATATCCTCTTTTGCGATGAACCAAAGAGGGATACGGTCCTTTTATTTCCAGTCTAGAACCCGCCGATTGATGTATATACTTAATCAATTGAGCACTAACCCATCTTGTTTTTTTCTGATCTTTACCTGAAACGATAATATTGATAAACCTGTAATAAGGCGGATAAGATAAAGATTTTCTAGCATCAAGCTCGTTATCTGAGAAAGCATGATAATCTTGGCTCAACGCATACACAACGGCAGGATGTTCACTCATGAATGTTTGAATGACTACTTCGCCCGGGATTTCTCCTCGTCCTGCCCTGCCTGACACCTGAGTGAGCAGTTGAAACGTTATCTCTGAAGCTCTAAAATCAGGCATCCGCAACGACGATTCAGCCAGCACCACCCCAACCAAAGTAACCCTGGGGAAATCAAGTCCTTTGGCGATCATTTGCGTACCGATAAGGATATCTGCTTTGCCCCGTCTAAATTGTCCTAACAATTCTTCATGAGCATTTTTGTTACCGGTCGTATCCGAATCCATGCGCAATATTCTAGCGTCCGGGAAAATCGATTTCAAAGCCCTTTCAATCTTCTGAGTCCCGACACCTGAAAATTTTAGTTCCGAGCTACCGCATTTAATACAGAATTTAGGTTTATTAATCATACTTGCGCAGAAATGACACATTAATTTTTCTATACTTTTGTGATACGTCATAGAAACAGAACAATTTTCACATTCATATATATAACCGCATTCCGTGCACATCGCCATCGAAGAAAACCCGCGCCGATTGAGAAAAATTATCACCTGTTCACCTTTCTCCAAACGGTCTTTGATTTTCTCTTTCAACAGATAAGAAAAAATAACCATTCTCTTTTCTGATTTGGCTTCTCGTTCCAGATCAACCAGATGGATTTCAGGCATTAACCTGTCATCTACTCGAGACGGCAATTCCATCATTTTGTATTTTCCGATTTTACAGTTCAACAAAGACTCCAAAGACGGAGTAGCGCTTCCGAGAATAACAGGTATTTTGGATATTTTAGCTCTTAGAACAGCTACATCGCGAGCATTATATCTTGGGGCTTCTTCTTGTTTATAGGTTCGCTCATGTTCCTCGTCCACTACAATCAGACCTAAATTAGTAAACGGAGCAAACACCGCCGACCTCGCCCCCACAACAAGCATCGCTTTGCCGTTGCGCATTTTTTTCCATTCTCTTGATCGCTCGGTATCAGATAATCTACTATGAAAAACCGCAACAAGATCGCCAAATTTTTTCCTGAACCGCTCTTCCGTCTGAGGGGTAAGAGATATTTCAGGAATAAGCACTATCGCCTGTTTGCCGACAGCGATAACCTGTTGAATAGTTCTTAAATATATCTCTGTTTTTCCGCTACCGGTAACTCCATGCAAGACAACAGGCGCAAAAGAATCGGTTTTCAGCAAAGATAGAATTTTATCCAATACATTTTTCTGATCAGAAGTAAGTTTTTTTGTTTTCACCGAATCAACATATCTGTACTTTTTCACCTCCTCGCCTCTGGCAACCAATTCCGATTCCGACACAAGAGCGACCAACTCCTTTTTCTTAAGACTCTCCAACACCTTTTTATCAGTCCCCGTCTGCTTGAATATCTCTTCTTGAGGGAGATACTGTTCTTTTCGTTTTAGGAGATAATTCAACACAGCAACCTGTCTGACAAATTTACCTTCTATCGAATCGATGTAGCGTATAACTTCCTCATTATTTTTAATCAGCGACACAAAAAGTACTTTTTTCTCTTTCCTCTTTTTTCTAACATAGGTAGGGTATACGGCTTTTAGAGTCAATCCCATCGGACAGATATAGTATTCGCTAATCCATTTTGCGAGTGCAAAAAGATCCGATTCTAAAAATATTTTTTCCGCGCAGACATCTAAAATCTCTTTAAGAGCGTTAACAGAAGTTTGTTCTATAAATTCCACTACATAACCGTCCAAAATCCTTGATCCAAACGGTGCTTTTACGATACTGCCTATTTCAATTTCATCTTTTAAGTGATTCGGTACAATATAATCGAACGCTTTGAACAAAGCTATTTCAAACAAAACCTTGGCATACTTTTTAGACATATCCGCCTACTCAGACAAAACTTTCTTTACCACCAACATATCATTCCACATAGTTTTTTTCATGTACGGGCTTCTAAGGAGATACGAAGGATGATAAGTTGGAATAAATGTAACGTTATGGAACTTCAGTTTTTGCCCTCTCATGGAAGATATATTTTTGTCCGTCTTAAGAAGTGTTTTAGTCGCCACCGCTCCAAGAGCGCATATAACCTTCGGTTTGATAAGATCAATCTGTTTTAGAAGATAATCTATGCAGTTATCTATCTCATCAGGCAGAGGGTTGCGGTTATTCGGCGGTCTACATTTTAATATATTGGCGATAAAAACGTCTTCACGTTTAATTTTTATAGACTGCAATATTTTTGTCAGCAACTGCCCCGCTCTTCCGACAAACGGCACACCCTGAAGATCCTCATCCCGCCCCGGCGCCTCTCCTATGAACATAAGATCCGCATTCGGGTTACCCGCACCAAAAACGACATTCGTTCTATCTTTCACCAATAGATCGCATTTTCGACAAGACTCTATTTTAGTTTTAAGATCAGAAAACCCGACCTCATCGACGACACTCTCCCCAACACCGGACGACAGATCCTCACCTTGCAAAACGGCGCACGATTCGGATTTTTCCTCTTGAGAATCCCCATCAGACGACGCAACAACACCACTTGGCACAACCGCATCCTCTCCCCTCTGTAAAATGAGGGAATTGCCTACTCTATCCATTTTATGGAAATGATCTTTTAGTTCCAAAATTATCTCGTTAAATTCATCCATTCTTTTTCTTGTACCATTCTATTGTCATTTTAAGCCCTTCGTTTACGGTAATCTCAGGAACGTACCCGGTTTTTTCCTTGATTTTATCTATCCCCGCAAGAGAATGTTTAACGTCTCCCTGTCTTGGATCCAGATAAACAGGCTCAATATTTTTGTCCAATATTTTGTTCATATCTTTTACCAATTCATTCAGAGTGATGCTCTGGTTACACGCCACATTAAACGGTTCACCGTAACACCCGTCAAGTTCCTTTTCGCACATCATAACGTTAGCCTTCACGACGTTTTCGACATAAGTAAAATCGCGCGACTGCTCGCCATCACCGAATATAGTCGGGCTCTTATCGTCAAGAATCATCGTGATGAATTTAGGTATAACCGCCGCATATTCCGAATTGGGATCTTGACTAGGTCCAAACACATTAAAATACCGCAAACTGATAGTTTTCAGACCAAACAATTTATAAAAAACACCGCAATAATACTCACCCGTTATCTTCT
>CAZFUR010000064.1:0-8335 GCA_964522245.1 uncultured bacterium
TAGACAATCCAGTAGATGATCGTTCTTTTTGCGGGGAGATTGTTTTACCGCTCGATCGCGGTAGTGGATATCGTCGTCCCAGATATAATGTGTGAACTCATATCTGAGTTTACGACAACTGTCAAACATGAAAAGTTTCGGTTTTTTGTAGACGGGGTCGAGTCTGAGTAGTTCCCGTATCCGATGGATACCTACTCCGACATCTTTTTTTGCGTTTTTTGCGATAATGCCATGTTTTGCGAACTCGTCTCTAATCGATACGCCCGATACAGGGTTAGGTTGTCTGCTGGCAGGGTCGATTACCACGTTGAAGTAATCGGAATCGGTCATTTTGAGTAGAAGTGTTTGAGAAATTTCGCTGATTAATCCGTCCATGAATATTTCGTCGTAGACAAACAGGTCGCCGTCACGGTTGCATGCCAGCATTACGACAGCGGTTTCTGTTCTGAGGTGAGGGTCTATTCCGATGTAGCGGGTCCAGTCGGGCGGGATCGGGAATGGGTCGATCACGTGGGGGTGGGTGTCGTGGTACTCTTTGTAGACAAGCCCATGCAGACAGACAAACTCACCGTTTAGTCGAACACGTTTTTCTTGCTCGTTCAGTCCGTCTGCGATAAACTTTATTTCGGCGGGGTTGATATGAGGATTCTCATTTATCTGAGCGGTTATTACGGCTATCTCTTCGCTATCCGCTTGCAGATAAATATCGTCGTAAACCCATGTCATACCGTTTACGGGGGTGAGGGTGAGAATAGACCGCCCGCCTTTGTCGATAAGGCGCATACGGCATTCTTGCCAGATCTCTTTGTCGATCTCTTCGTCAATCCACAACCCGTCCCGACTGGTCCCTTGAAACTTTTCTCTCTCTTGGTTAGCTGACATAAACTCTATTTTTGAGCCGTTATTTAAGGTCAATGTTTTTGAACGTTCCATCCATGATTTTTGCCATTGACCGTCAATGAGGTATTTTTTTGGCAACCACTCTTTAATTTTTGGCAAAATAATTTTTTCTATACCGTTTAGAAAATCTATGCAGACCACCCGCCAATAAACAGGTGGTTTTTTGCGTAATCCCGCTTCCTGTAGCGGATGAGACCCGATACACTCCAAAATAACGTCAATCGCGCCTGCGGTGGTTTTACCCGATCGGTTACCGCCTATGAACGCTTTTATTCTGGCGGGCGAGGTTATAAAATCTTTTTGTTTGCGGTGAGGGATAAAAAAATCCAGTTTTCTGTCGGAGAAGTTTTGGATAATCTTTTTGTTTAGTACAGTGTCAATCCTAGACAGCGAATCGGAATCTAAAGTTTTCAGTATTTTTTTGATAGATTGTTTTTTTCTGTTCATGGGAATCTCGTTGTTCAAGGTGGGGGTTTGTGAACGGCTATTTCGCCTCTATTATATATATACTACAATTTAAGCTCGGTTTGGTCTCGGATATGGAAACGCTGAACGGATGAAAAATATTTCAAGAGGGCGGGTTTTTTGTCCCTTTTTGCCGTGATTTAAAATTAAACTTGTTGATTGAGGCTCGGAAAGATTTTTGTTCCCCTCACTGCTACAATTTATTGAGCTAGTCAAGTCGGTTCTCTAACCGTTAGAGAGCAGTTTTGTTATTTGGGGTGATTTTATCCAATCGAGGGCTTGTTGTTTTGTGGAGATATTTTTTTCCAGCTGTTGGGTTTCCAGCAGATCAAACACGGTTTTCCAGTTTTTTGACGGAACGTATCCCATATCGATAAGTTCGTCGCCTGATATGAGAGGAACGGGGAATATTTCTTTATGCGATAACGATTGGCGCAACTTTTTTAAGGCTATGTACGTCTCTAGAGGTTTTTTTATTGTTTTAAGATGTAGTTTATGGAATTCCAGTTCAAGAGTAAACCATCTGTCTTGCATAAGTTTGATCTGCTCGGATAATTTCATGGTCGGTTGGTTTATGAATTTGAGATGGTTTTTCAAGATATTATAAATGGCTGACTTATCTTTGTTGCTAAATTTCATCCTAACCAGAAAACTATTCAGGTCGGAGAAGTTTGGGGTTGAGGGCAGTTTGTTTTCGGGGTAGTTAAAGTTTAGAGCGGGCGATAATAAGCCTGCTATGGCTATTCGGTAATCGGGTTTATCGATAAGAGACAATATTTTCTCCGATAACCTGTAAACGGACGGTTTGTTCTGTTTGATTTCGGGTATTATCGTATATAGTAGATCTGTACTTTTAAGTAATTTTAAGGCTGAGACTGGGTTTTCGCCCATGAAGGTATTTATAAGTTCATCTCTTATTCTTTCTTCACTGCAACGGATTATGGAGAGAGCGTTTTTTGCGATAGACGCCAACGTATTTTTTTCGATTTTGAAAGATAAAGTCGATGCGAATCTGACGGCTCTGAGCAATCTGAGCGGGTCTTCCGAGAATCGAGAATCGGGGTTACCGATGGCACGGATTATTTTGTTGTCGATATCTTTGCGTCCGTCAACCCAATCGAAAAGTTTATTTTTGATCGGGTCGTAGAGTAGACCGTTGATGGTAAAATCGCGTTTTAGCGCATCGTCTTCAGGTTTTTTCGTTTTTGTGCGCATGGTTGATACTTGGCAGTGGATAGATTTGTGTATAACCAGAACTACGCCGTATTGCGCGCCTACATCGGCGGTGTGTGGGAACAGTTGTTTTATCTGGGTTGTTGATGCGTTTGTGGTTATATCGTAATCGGTGGGTTGTTTGCCCATGATTTGATCTCTTACGCATCCGCCGGCGAAGTAGGCAGTAAACCCTGATTGTTGTAGTCGAGCGACTATTTTTTTCGCCCGGATTTCAATATTGTTCATCATAAGAGTCCTTTTCCCTTACAGATATTTTACAGGTCAAAAAAAAAATCTCAATACAAATATATCTTTTTTATATGATGTTTGCGTTTAGAGGTATACAATAACCTAAAATCGGATATGTTCAGATAAAAGTAAAAAAAAAGTAAAAAAACCTTGCCAATAGAAAAAAACGTTTACTACAATACGGGTAGGTTTGCCATCCACTTGGTGAGTTTGTGTTGTTACACCTGCTATTGTCTCGGATATTTTATTTTGTTGGAAGGAACATTGTATGATTGGCGTTAAGCGTAATTGTTTTTTGGTCGCTTTGTTGTTGGGGTTTTCTTTTTTCTTTGGGTGCGGGAAGAAGGAAGATTCTCAAAAATCTGTTAAACGTGTCGCCAAACCGGCGGATATAATTAACGTAAAATTGAAAGACGGTACGAACGTCAAGATTGACGCGGCGCAGTTTGGTATAAAATCTTTTCCTGCGGGGGATATCTTGTCGTACGAGTGTGTACCTGACCAAAGACGCCTGATGGACAGGCTTGGTAAACCGATGGTTCAGCCTGTGTACAAACATCTTATGTATATGGAGACGAAAGCTAGCATAGATAGCCTGATACAGTTTTTTTTCCAGCAGACACCGCATCTGGTTAACCGTCGCAAGTATGGTAATTCCGATTCTTATGCGAGGATGGTTTCGACAAAAGATGTCAATGAGATGAGGGATCTCAAAGACCCTTATATCATCATAGATTTGAAGGTCGTTTATCCCAAGGAGAAACCTAAAAAGAGATTGAGTGATCTTGACGGTGTTATCCGGTCGGAGCAGAGTGTTTCTCCGGAGCAGGAGAGGGTTTCGTATCTAAAGAGTCAGATCAAGCAATATAACGACAGCTTGTTGTCGCCTGAGACGACCATACCCGAGCGCAGGAAGATACATGAACAGGTAAAGGCTCTCAATTCGGAGATATCCGATATAGAGGCTCGGCTTGACAGTTCCAAGAAGAGGCGCAAGCGGATTGACAAGAACAACTCCGTCGATGCTAGGAAAAAATCGAAACGACCGTTGTATGTAAAAGTAAAAATATTAACATATAGTTATAGAGCGCAGTAGAAATTAATTAGCAAAACAAAAGAAAGGTATTGACTATGGTTGGGCTTAACAAGGTATTTTTAATGGGTAATTTGACACGTGATCCGGATTTGCGTTACACGCCTAGCGGCACAGCGGTTGTTACCATTGGGTTAGCTGTCAACCGTGAGTATCGAGACAAGAATGGCGAAGTGCAAAAAGAGGTTTGTTACATTGATGTGGATGCTTGGGCACGTCAGGCTGAACTTTGTGCCGAACATCTAAGAAAAGGGTCGCCGGTTCATGTTGAGGGTAGGTTGCAGTATGACACATGGGAAAGTTCCGTCGGAGAGAAACGATCTAAACACAAAGTCCGAGCCGATAGGGTTCAGTTTTTGGGTAGAAGTATGCGTGATACTCATGATGAGGAGTCGTCCCATTCCGAAGAACGACATGTGGCTCCGGCTACTGCCGCCGCATCGGCATCGCATTCGTCTGAGGACGATATACCTTTCTAAATATAAGTGATTGTTTTATAACGGGTGAGGATAGGTTTTTTTGTCCTTGCCCGTTTTTTTTATATACGGATTATTTCCCCGGTGACGGAATTGTCTTTGATTAAGTTTTCGATTGTTTCTAAAACGTGAGTGATATTTTTCTCGGGTTTTGGGGTTTTTGGGTTTGTTTTTTCCGGAAGTATCGTGGGTAGAGCTATGCCGTTTACCCTGATTTTTGGAGCTAGTTGTAAGGCTGACATACTCGTCAGGTCTGCGAGTGCTTTTTTTGATAACGTATAAGCCGAGTATACGGAATCCGTAAGGTCGATTTTCTTATCGATCATATTGATGATAAGACCGTTTTCGGAATGGTTGGCGAAATCGCGAGTTAAGATATAAGGTGCTTTGACGTTTACGTCAAATTGATCAGAGATTATTCTTGTCGAGCTATTTTTTATATCCGCTCTATCGAATACGGCGGCGTTATTGATTAAAATATCCAGTTTGCCGTAAACCTTTGTTACGCAACGGATAAGGTCTTCGGTTTGCGATAGGTTTTTCAAGTCGCATTTGAATATTTCGCACGTTTTGCCTAACTGTTTTATATCGTCTGCGGTTTTTTGCGCATCGGTTTGGCTGGTGTGGTAATGCAAGGCTATATTGTATCCTAATTTTGCTAAAAAGATGGCAATTTCTCTACCTATTCGCCTAGCGCCGCCTGTTACGAGAGCGGATTTGTTCATATAAAACACCTGTTTTTAATAAAATTTTTGATTGCGGGCGGTGGGTATTATATACTAACGGGTGTGTTTTTACAAATATAAGTGTACAGATAATATTAAGGTTGTGTCGGATCGAAGATATTGTTGGTTTGTTGAAGATTATTGATGTATGCGGGAGTGTATCGGATATTTTTTTCACGGCATATGTTTATTATTTGGTTTGTCTGTGAGGTTGTGTTTTGTGGGTTGGTGTGTGTGGTCTTTTTCACGATTTCCGATCCGGCGATCCGTTGAAAGGGGTTGAGTTGAGCTAGTTTCGGTATGTTGTGTGCGTTATCGGATAGGAATGCGCAGGTTTGTTTGAATGTGGATTGTGTTTCGCCGGGGAATCCTAAGATCATGCTTATTTCGAAATGCAGGTTTGCGTTGTGGCATTTGCGAAAGAATCGTGATGCGTCTTTGGTGGTGAACTTTTTTTTCATAAGTTTCAAGATATAATCCGATCCGCTTTCTAGTCCTACAAAGATGTTCACGCATCCTGATTGTTTCATTTTCTTGAAGATTTTCTCTGACATTTCGTTTCTTATAAGTATTTGGCTTTCCCATGTGACGGGCAGGTTTTCTTTTATTAGATGGTCTAGGAACTTTTCAAATAGGTTCATGTTGCCGTTCATGAGAGAATCGTAAAAAACGAAGTGGCGTATTCCTTTGGTTAGGTGAAAATGTTTTATTTCTTTGACGATGAGTAGCGGGTTTTTGGATCGGAATTTTTTTGTCAGGGTATGTTCCACGCAAAATGCGCATCGGTTGATACATCCTTTGTTCATCCATAAAGGCAGGGTGCGTCTGTATTTATATTTGTATTGATCGAAGAAGGAGAAATCCGGGGGTGGTATTGAGTCTAGGTTTTCTATTTCGTCGAAGACGAAAAACTTGTTGTTGTCGGTGTTTGTAAAAATATTTAACAATGGTTTTTCGCCTTCACCGATAATATAATGGTCGGCGAAAGGGAAAAATTCTTCTACGGAATTTTTATCGGCGTTGAAACGTAAAGTGATTTCCGGTCCCCCTACGACTATTTTTTTGGAGGGGTCGATTTTTTTTATTAGTTCGGCTATTTTCTTAGCGAAAGCCCCGTTGCTGTGCCAGACTGACAACCCTATTATTTTAGCGTTGTGAGATAAGATATAATCTATCGCCTTCTTTTTTTCGTCCGGATGATGGATCGACAGATAATCCCAGACCTGTTCGGAGAAAGATCGGTTGACGGGTATTTCCCAGACCTGTTTTATTTTATCTGATGTAATGGAGTAGAAATATTGGTTTAAGTCAATCACCTGAGTTCTTGCGCCGTTTGAGTTGAGGTATCCCGCTAACGAAGCCAATCCTAAAGGTGGCAGTCGGGGCCATATTCTGGGGCAATTAAGTAAAATAACTTTACAATTTTTATCCATAACCGTTCTAAGAAATTGATTAAATTTTTTTTAATTAGATATTAATTTCCTTATTATATATAATGGTTCCGACAAATGGAAGCTTAACTCGGTTATCCTCTTAAAATTTTGGGAATATTTATCAAGTCTCTCTCCGCTGTTTTGGGTAATGGTATGCTAATTGCGGTGGTATATTTTCGCAAGGAGATAAGTCATGAGAAAACAGTTATTTTTACAGGTTTTGTTTTTAGTTTTTGTGGTATCGGCGTATTGCGTATCGTTCAGGAAACCTTTTTTAGAGATTTACAAAGATAATGACGGTATTTGTCATGGTGTGTTGCATGCTAACGGGATAAGCAAAGCTGTGGGGGGCGGGGGTAATGTTGCTCAGGCGCGTCTTATGGCAAAACGAGCCGCACGGATTAATGCTTACCGCAACTTATTGTTTGCCACGAAAGGCAGAAGAAGGAGAATCCGTAGCGGTCTTATAAGGGAAGACGGTTTTTTGAAGGGAGCGGCTATCTATAAAGAGGAGATTATCAGTAAGGGCGGTATTTTTAGCAGGGCGCAGGCGTGTTTATTTTTTCAGGCTGATGAATCGTTATTGAATGAGTTTAGAATGTCGGGTGTTGAGATAAAAAAAATAAATAAAGATGAATATTTCCGTATACGGAAACAGTCAAAGTTCATAGACGAGAAACAATGGATTTTGTGGAGAAAATAATAAAGGGAGGATCTGTTATGAGTAAAAAGAGTTATTTGGTCGGGTTGGTGGTGACGGTTTGTGCGATGTTTGTTTTTTCAGGGTTGGTATCGGCACAGACCAAAGCCCAGAAGATGCTTAAAGCGAAACGTGGCGCGCAGGTTGATGCGTACCGTAAACTCAGTGAGCTAATTAAAGGATTAAAAATCAGTGCGGGTACATACGTGCGTGATTTTGTCACCGAGAGTGATCAGATCCGCACGCAGTTTGATGATTTCATTAAAGGAGCAAAGGTAGTCGGCGGACCGAGGTTCATTGAGGAGGCTGACGGGTCTTTGACTGCCGAGGTGGATGTGAAGGTAACTTTGCTTCAGGTGATGCAAGGGTTAGCGCAGATCAGTTATAACCGTGGACCTAACAGACCGCCGTTGGATTTAACCTATATGAAAGAGCATACCAGAAAAAAGGAGTTTCTTGCTACGGGAACAAGTAATACAGGGCGAAGAGCGCCTGTACAGGCTCCTGAATCTGTCTATACCGATCAGCCCGGCAACTATGCGGGCAGTTACGGTGGTGTCCGTCGCAAATCGCCGACAGCGGGTATACCGGGTTGGGAGAACGTTACGGGTCAAGGCAGACTCAAAGCGGAGCGTGCCGCTTTGACCGATGCAAGGCGCAATTTAGCCGAAACGGTTGAGGGTCTAAGAATTACGGGGGATACATATGTACGTGATTTTGTCACCGAGAGCGATGAGATCCGAACCTCCGTCAATGCGTTTATCAGAGGGATCAAACAGATCAGTCCGTACCGCTACTACGATGACGGTATAGTAGAGGTAGATGTGCAAGTTACGATACAAGATGTCATAAAAGAGTTGACCAAAGTGCGCCAACATCTTATCCAGCGAGGTATAAATTGGCAAAGAGATGTTTTCCGCACAGTTCAGTTTGAGGAAATCAAAGGTTGGACGAAAAAGAAAGTCATAAAAGCCACAGGTAACGGTGCCGTGCATGAGGGCGACTATTTCGACGCTCCTTCCATGTCGAATGTTACAACGGTTGCGCCCGTGCAGTCTGCTCCGGAGTGGGTTTCTAGG
>CAZFUR010000065.1:0-8330 GCA_964522245.1 uncultured bacterium
TTTTACCCCTCAACGACTCCAACTCACAACTATGGTTACCCACCACCACACCAAGACATTCGCTACTGAGCATTTCACTATCGTTGCCTGAGTCCCCGGCAGTTAATATATTATCAAACGGTATAGCCCATTTTTTCGATATGTATTTTACCGCATTCCCTTTTGAAGCACGAATAGGCAATATATCAAGATACTGCTGATGCGAAAAAATCACGTTCACAAATAGTTTTTCTTCTTTTATTCTTTTTTTAATCTCTTCTATCGACGCTTTATCCCCATCAAAAAAATAACTTATTTTATGTTTACGCTGATCGGCGTGCGCCTGCAATTCTATTCCGTCAAACTCTTCCATCAGAGCCTTAATGCGATCAGGCTCCCATTTATAATTGATATAACTTCTCCAAGCGTTATCGGGAATAAACTTGTGCCCGTAATAAATCTCCGCACCCACCGAAGTTATCAGAATATCAGGTCTCGGAATACCCCATTTTCTCAAAGATTGAATCGTTTTTTTTAGCGATCTTCCCGTAGCGACACCAAACCCAATCCGATCTTTTCTGTCACCTATTAAAGTCATAAGTTGCTGTAAACCTTCTCTGTCACCTGTCAGAGTATTATCTATGTCGGAGATGAAAATTTTATCCAACCCAACAAGACGATCGTAAGGTGATACATATTTGGAAACAGTCTTCTTCCTTAGCATTTTACCAATCAACCTGATATATTTTTTAACGTGTCCTTCCCATGAATAATGCACCTTTGCCCCCTTGATACCATTGGCAGACCAACGTTTCCACTGCTCTTTACTTGTAAGCGCTATATACAATGTCTCCGCAATATTATTTGCATCAGACGTATCAACCAATAACCCGTTTTTGCATAACCTGACAATCTCTTTGGGTCCACCATTATTTGTGGCAACCATTGGCAACCCGCTTGCGGCAGCTTCTATCAAAGTAAGACCAAACGGCTCAGTCAATGCAGGATTTACAAAAACGCCTTTCGTACGTGCCGCCACACGATACATACTAGGCACATCATCTGCATCATGCTGTTTGGGGTACGCTACTTTACCGTATAGATCGTATTTATCTATCAACATCAGGATATCGCTTAAAACCTCCTGCGGTCCTTTTTCCATCTGTGATATATCTTCTCTCACTCCTGTGATCAAAACCAAATTCGCTATCTGCTGTAACTCCTCCGACTGACCGTAGGCATGCAATAAGGCGGATATGTTTTTTCGGGGATCCGGTCTTGAGACACACAATATCATAGGTTTTTTCGGGTCGTCTAAAAACTTGACTATATGATTGTATATATTCGGTTGAGTCCATACATAAAATTTAGAGTAAAACCTACTCAGATCAATCCCCGGCGGAATGGCAACCTGTCTTGAAGGATTACTGTTGATATAAGTTTTATACTGACTTTCAATCTCTTGGTTACTATTTGTAACAACCAAACGTGCTTTTTTAAGCGCTAACTCCTCAGCACCGATTCTGGTAGAAATATTGTACCTATCTTCTATACTTTTCTCAGACATTCCTTTACCGATGAGACGTTCTTTTTTTACTCTACCCAGAGAATGCCCTGTAAAAATCAAAGGTACTCCCAAAATATCAGACAGATGAGCACCCACATAACCTGCATCCGCATAATGAGCATGCACAACATCAGGTTTTTTGCCCGATTTTCTTATACCCCTTAAAATAGAATCGGTAAAAGAATCTAAGTATTTCCATAACATTTCTTTTCGGATATATCTTTTCGGACCACACGGTATCCTTATAATATTAGCCTTATCCGATAACGGTTCTATTTTCTCAGAATATATTTTATCGACTTTCTTATCGAAAACCATTCTGGTATAAAGATCCACTCTGCCGACTCTAGGATTCATGGACAACGCTCTGGCTAGTTCTACAACATACTTTGTCTGACCACCGGTATCGGAATCCCTGCCAAGTTCCAGATTCTCGCCACGAATAAGACCATGAACACTGATTAATGCGATATGAACAGTTTTTTCTTTTCGATTTTCCCTCAAAGTATCAAATTCATCAGACATATTATTTCTCTTTTCTCCATTTTCGCAACAGATCGGAATACAGCTCTTTTTCTGAAAGGAGGGCTCCCCTGACGGAACATATCCGAGAAGCAAACTCAGACGCACGTTTTATAGTATCAAGAAGATCCCATTTTCGTAAAATACCTAATATTACAACACTAGCAAACGAATCACCGGCACCGACAGTATCAACCAAAGAAGAAACCTCAACTTGTGTAACATTTAACACATTGCCGTTTTTCTCTACAATTGAGGAACCGTCTTTACCTTTGGTTACGACTACAAACCTCAAGTTATACTCGTTACACAGATTCTGTGCCTGCGATAAGATTTCTTCATCGGATAACCTGTCTACACCTGTTATTCTGCTTATTTCATCATCATTCAGTTTAACAGCGTCTGATTTTGAGACTATTTCTTTTATGCCGGACAGATTCCACCACGGATTCCTTAAATTCAAGTCAGAGAAAATAAACGGTTTTAATCTGTTTTTTAAATCAGATAATGTTTTGAGATTAATATCCGACCTCAAAGCGAGCGAACCGTGGTAGACCGCATTTACCTCACTTGAGGCTAAAGACCTTAAAAACGAATTGTTTTGTATAAAATCATACGCTTGTTTGTCGGGTATATTAAATGTCGCCTGAGCATTTTTGAGAGAAACCTCTACCACACCTGTCGGATTTTCCTTATCCAACTGAACTCCTGACAGATCCATCCCCCATTTTCGCATCGTTTCCGATACAATCTCGCCATTTTTGTCGTCACCTATTCTACTGACGAAAATAGGATCCTCGCCAAAACCTTTCAGATGCCAAGCAACATTAAAAGGAGCGCCACCCAATTTAGCATCAGTACCGTCAAAAACGTCAAATAACACCTCACCAAAAACAATAGGTCTTGGTTTTACCATAATTTTTCTCGCTATATGTAATTGGAAAAAGAACAATCTATACCATATATCGTCAAATTTCTCTAATTAATGATCCGGTTAATTATTTTTTTGCCTATTTTTTAATTGTTTGCAAAATTGAACATTTATTCTACCATGTAAAAAAGATTTCATCACAACAAAAGGAGACAGTAATGAAAGAGCCGATTGTAAAAAGGTATAAAAATAATCCTATACTGACCAGCAAAGACGTCCCCTATCCTGTCTACACCGTACATAACGCAGGCATGGCAAAATATAACGATAAATATTTTATGCTCTTCCGCTCTCACATAGATAACGGCAGATCAATCTTAGGGTTGGCCGAAAGCGATGACGGTTATTCATTTAAGGTACAGGATAAACCTTTCATAACACCCGCTACGGAAGGTATTTTCTCGGTTTACGAAGAATTCGGGGTAGAAGACCCTAGAATAGCTTGCGTTGACGGCGAATATATCATCACATACAGTGCTTATTCCCGTCATGGTGTCCGTATAGCTCTTGCAAAAACGAGGGATTTCAAAACTTTAGAGAGAATCTCTTTGATAACACAGGCGGATTACAGAAATGTCGTTGTTTTTCCTGAAAAGATCGATGGTATGTACGTCAGGCTCGATAGACCACACTCCGATATCTCACCGTGGTCTATATGGATAACCTACTCTCACGATCTTAAGTTCTGGGGTGAATCAAAAGTTGTTATGAAACCTGCCCAATATCATTGGGACGAGATGAAAATAGGACCCGGTGCGACACCTATAAAAACGGATCGTGGATGGCTTCATATTTATCATGGCGTATTTGAGACTATGGCAGGCGCAGTATACAGACTAGGTGTTGCCTTGCATGATCTGAACGACCCATCAAAAATAATAGGTGTGGGTGACAG
Source organism: uncultured bacterium (assembly GCA_964522245.1). Classification (GTDB taxonomy): domain Bacteria; phylum Auribacterota; class Auribacteria; order Auribacterales; family Auribacteraceae; genus CAZFUR01. The sequence goes on from CAZFUR010000065.1 coordinate 3,895, forward strand.
TTGGATACTGCAACCGGAGGCACCATGGGAGATTACGGGATATGTATCCAACGTTGTTTTCTGTTGCGGAGCTATACCTGAAACAGACGGTACTGTAAAAATATACTGGGCCGGCGCCGATACGGTTATGTGCGTGGGCGTTGCGGTGATAGACGACCTTGTAGACAGATGCCTGAACAATACAAGAAAACCGTTATAGATTTATTTACTCAAAATATTTTTTCATAAAATCGTCTAAGGAATCGTAATCATCTTCGTTTACGTTTAACGGCTCTAAATCATCATCGGTTTTGGTTACTCCGGGGTATTTCCGCTCAATCTCGGCTAACTGTTCTTCCTGCTCTTTTAGTTTTTCAAGAAGTTTACGGTTTTGAGTCCATAAATCTTTATGAGCGAGGGCATGTCTTATAACAAGTTTTAATTCATCTATGTTACATGGTTTTGTTAAGAATTTGTAAACCTTGCCTTTGTTGATCGCCTTTTGGGCATCTTCAAGGTTTGAGTTGCCTGTCAACATGATCCTGACTATATTGGGATAGCGCATACCGATGGCGATCAGCAAATCTGTCCCGTCAAGACCGGGCATCTTGTTGTCAGCTAAAACAAGATCTATATCTCCGTCAATATCAACTATCATCTGAAGAGCATCAGGCGCATTTGAACATGTTATCAATTCATAATTTTCTTTACGCAACATTCTCTTTAGCGAATCCAGAACCTTCGGTTCATCATCCACCAGCAACAGTTTTCTTTTTTCCATGACAATAATTCCTTATAAAAAAGTAACAGTTTTCTCATCATTTTGTAAAAACAACCGAAACCACTTCATCAATATTGCCCTGCCTAAGATGGTTCAATAAAAGGGCTAGAACGGTTGGAGTAATTTCTTGTTTTTCAGAAACCAGCAAAACACCGCTATTTGTCCTGACAGCCTCTTTTAAGACCATTCCCGGTTTTAACTTCTCAATAGGCATACTGTGAACCGTTTGTTTATAAAAAGGCACATCAACACATTCTAAAACAGATACCACCTCCGGATTATATATAGAACCTGAATGCTCTTTTATCGCCCTTATAGCCTCATCTTTTTCCAAACCACGACTTATAAACAGATCAAAATCAGAACCTACACGCAATATTTGTGAACCGATAAAAACAGGGTCGTCTTTGTTGGTTATCTGTTTTTTCTGTCTACTATAATCTATCTGATGGTTCAGAATTATCTTCGATACGGTTTCCAGATGCGGGATATTCCCCAATAAACTGTACCCTATTTTAGGATAATCTTTCATCATTTCGTCTTCATAAGGACTCAAAGAGTCATCACGGTACATCTTAGTCAACACATCTTGCGGAATAGTTACACACCCAACCTGAGAGAGTATCGCCGATACGGTAAATTGCCAAGCGTTCTTCAGCTCCAACGCCTTAGATATTTCCGATACATAATGTTTAATCCGTTTAGCACGCGAAAAAGCGACAGGGTTTGTCAATTCAAGGATATCTATAAGCACATTGACAGTACCTTGAAGGGTTTTTTCCATCAGTTCATCTTTAACCCTTAACAAACGATACTGTTCTATACCCGCAACAACAACCGCCTCCAGAATATTCGGAGGACAAGGTTTGGTTATGAACCTGAATATCTGACCTTCGTTTACAGCTCTTATAGCGCTTTCAACATCGGAATACCCTGTAAGGATAATCCTGATTGTCTGGTTATTCAACTTTCTGATAGCATTCAAAAATTGTGCGCCATCCATGTTAGGCATACGCATATCAGACACAACCACCGCAAACGGTCCGTCGTTCGTAAAAGTAACTATTCCGTCTGACCCGCTGTTGGCGGTCGAGATATTATATTTTCTACCGAACTGACGTTTTATTCCGCTAAGAATCATCGGTTCATCATCTACAAATAAAACTTTTTCTGAAGAATAATCCATTTTAGTTTTCCATCCCCTCGCACAACTCTTCACAGATCTGACGCCAATCAGGGATTTTATCCGCTACTCCCAGTTTTTCTATATATTCCTGATTAAAATCGATATGGTCTTTGTACTCCTCCGTCGTCTGATGAACAAGTACATTCGCTATATACACCGCCGCCGCCGTATCAAAAACAGGATTCTCCTCTTCGCGCGGACAATGATGAAACCTGATCGATGACACGATTGATTCCGGCAACCCCCACAAACTCATAAGATACGCCCCCACACGAGAATGTTCATCTTTCAATATTTCCTCTTCCAACATAAAAGAAGGAACCTTCTCTTTCTCACTTCTGACAATGACTTCTTTGTATTCCTCGGGCAAATTTTGAATAAAAACTATTTTGCCTATATCATGTAAAATACCCGCCATACAAGCCTCATCTATCACCTGTTTCTCGGCAGATGCGTCTTTGGCTATTTTTTCTGCCAACGCCCCAACAAGAACGCAATGATTATATAACTCCCTTATATGAAAGAACTTTATCTCTTCGTCAGAAAATTCGTTAAAAATCTCTGTTGTCAAAATAAGTGCTTTCAATGTCTCAACACCAAGATACGTAACCGCATGATGAATACTTTCAACCCTATGCTTTAATCCGAAAAAAGCCGAATTGACCAATTGCAATACTTTAGCGGCAACAGACACATCTTTACTGACAATTTCCGATACATCGTTCAGAGAACTTTTCGGCGAATTCAACAATTCTCTTAACTCCACATATAATTCCGGCAAAACAGGCATCGATCGAATATTTGAAATACCATCATGGGTACTGGAATCGATAAATTCTCTCGCTTCCAGAACCTTATTGATCGTCTCTTTCAAGACATTTTGATTACAAGGCTTGGTAAGAAACTGATCGGTCGCCCCGACCGTCCTCATAATCATCTCTTTATCAGAGTAACCCGACAGAATAAACCTTACAGTATCAGGATACTTTTCTCTGACGATATTTAGCAATTCCGCACCATCCATTTCAGGCATACGCATATCCGATATAATAACATCGAAATTTGTTTTCTCCATAAGTTCCAATGCCGCCTTGCCACCCAATGAAAAATACATATCCCAATCTTTGCGCATATGAAACAGCATTCGTCTTAAACCGTCTAAAATTCTCTGTTCGTCGTCTACAAAAAGAATCCGTTTTTTAGTTGTGTTCAACGTTTTTTCGCTCATGGTCTGCCATCCCCTTATCCGATTGGATCGACTCTATAGGTAATTCAATAATAAATTCCGTACCTTTGCCCTGTTCGCTATTACATATCAAATTGCCGCCATGTTTTTTCACCACCGCATTATATGCCATCGCCAATCCTTGCCCCGTACCTTTACCAACTTCTTTAGTTGTAAAAAAAGGCTCGAAAATCTTGCTCAGATTTTCCTCGGGAATCCCTGTTCCTGTATCGGCAACAGATATAAATACACTAGTTTTATCGTATCCGGTGGTAACAGTAATCAAGCCTTTTTCACCGGTTTCCTTTTTGATAACATCGCCTATCGCATGGGCGGCATTGATAATAAGATTCATCACAGTTTGCCTTATATCACTGGCAAAACAAGAAACCAGAGGCAGATCCGCATCGAAATCCATTTTCATCTCAGCTACATATTTCCACTCGTTGCGAGAAACAGTCACCGCCGATTCTATCGCCTCGTTGAGGTCTGTCTTTACCCTTTCTTCCGATCCCATGTGAGAAAACGCTTTCATGGCATTGACTATTTTAGCAACCGAATCTAACCCCTCATTTGTATGGCGTATCGCCTCTCCTATCTCTTTTTCCAGATACGAAATATCTATAATCTCTTCTATACTTTTACTTCTCTCTATAGCTCTATCTGTTTCTTCTCCGCTAGTACAAGACAAAAGCAACTCCTTATACAAAACAATCCCTTCAACAAAATCGTTTAACAAATCCCCAAAAAAATTCACATTATTTGTTATATATTGCATCGGAGTATTGATTTCATGCGATATACCGGCGGCAAGAATTCCTATGCTTTCAAGTTTTTTTGACCGCTCAAGATCTTTCTCAAGAAGCACAGACCGATCCTTCATCTCCTCCAAAGATCTTTCGGAATCTTTCAGGCGTTTTTCCAAATCAGATATATAATCGTCTCTGTCAGTATCCTCTTTAGGAATGGAATTTTTCCTGTCTTCGCAAATTTTTTTTTCTTTAAGAAAAGAGCGTTTTAGAGAAACTAGCTTGATCGACAAAAAAATAGATACGCATGTGAGCATCAAAATCGCTATCCACAAACCTCCCGTCGCCTGAAAAGCCTCACCCGCAGACAAAGCAATAGAACAAAAAGAGAAAATAACACCGATCGCAAAAATAAAAAATCCCGCAATCATTCTCCGTCTTCTAACCATTCTAACCTCCAACACACAATATAAAAACCAATAACAAAACCACCCTACCACAAGTTATTTGTAAAAA
>CAZFUR010000066.1:0-8268 GCA_964522245.1 uncultured bacterium
TGATAGAAGGAGCAATTAAAGCTAACAGCGCGGCTATAAGAATGACCGCCGCCGCCAAAATGTTGCAATCGGCACAAAGCGATCAGAAGAGTTATTTTAACCAACTTTTTTAGGGAGGTTACTGTTATGTCTAATATTTCAGATCTTGCATGGGTCGCGATGGATAGTTTCGATAACTCAAAAGCACCTTATTTTGAGACAGGTCAAAAAACAGATACAAAAAATCAAGGTCTTGGACTAACACAAGGACACCTCGACTCGGCTAAATCAATCTTTGAGATGAGTCTGGGGATAGGACAAAATATCAACTTGTATGCGTAAATCGTCCCAAGGGAGAAGATAATGCAGGTTATATCACACGCATCAATTATGGCTCTGGGAGCATTTCAGACAAAAATGGATATGGCAAGCCATAACCTTGCGAATATGCAGACTGAAAATTTCAGCTCCTACATCACCGATATGGAAGAGATTCCGTCAGGCGGTGTAAGAGCACGTGTCCGCAGACAAGGTCTGATGGAACAGGAATCGCCTAAACAAAATCAGCAAGAAGGAGTACCCAACAACGACGTAGACGTGGCTAAAGAATTGGTTACCATGATAGAAGCTAAAATAGGGTACACGGCTAACGCAAAAATGATCAAAGCACAAGCCAGTCTAGGAGATTTTCTGGATATTTGGGCATGATATCAAGAACCGTCAAAATACCAGACCCCGTCTTGTTGTTTAAAATAAAGAGGGTAGCCGAACCCCTCTATCTCGACGTAACAGGAATCTTTACCGCATCTGTGATTAGATATTCTCGGATTATACTGTTTTTGCAACCCTGAGGTAATAATCTTAAAACGCAAAGGACCTAGATGATTTTTTATCATTTGTAGATGTTGAGCCGTAAAATTGTCTACTCTATCGGGTAACATGGTTGATTGAATCTTAGCGATATCCTCATCTTTCATTATAGAGATCAAGGTTTCAAGTTTATCCTCCAAAACATTCTTCTCTTCATCAGTCAAAACAGCACCGATATACCTGCTCTTAGAAGACACCTGAGAAGCCTGTGAACCGCATAAATCACAACCGTACACAAAAGACCCCGCAAAAAACAAAACAAAAAACAGCAACCCAACAATTCTACTCACAGAAAAAACCCCTAAAACAATTTTTTTAATATTTCCACTGCTTCCACAGAATCTTTAGCATAACCATGCGCCCCGATTTTATCGGCATAATCCGCAGTAATAACCGCACCACCGACAACAAACTTATATTTTTTACCCATAGCACGCGCTTTGGTAATAATATTCTCCATCTCCGTCATAGTAGTAGTCATAAGAGCACTCAACCCTATAACCGATACATTCTCCTTTTCCGCCATATCCAATATAGTCTCAGGGTCAACATCTTTACCTAAATCAATCACCTCTATACCGTGGTTTCTCAGCATCAAGGCAACTATGTTTTTACCGATATCATGTATATCCCCTTTGACGGTTGCAAGAATCATTTTCCCTTTCGACGACATTCCTTTCTCGGCAAGATAAGGTTTCAGATACTCAAACGCATCTTGCATCGCTTCCGCCGAAAGCATCAACTGAGGCAGAAAAAACTCTTTACGATTAAACCTGTCACCTACCTCCTGCATAGCAGGGATCAACGAATTGTTCACTATCTCCAACGGATCAGCGCCTTGTTCCATCTCTTTTTTCAACTGAACAAGCAGATTCTCTTTATCACCGTTTATTAAACAATCCGAACAAGATATCTCCACAAAACCTTTTTTTTCTTTAGTATCTATCTTGCGCACGTTATTTATATACTCAAGAGCGTTTTTGTCTCTACCGACCAACACACAAGACGAAAAAAACATATTCATCGTCTGCTCGCTACACGGATTGATTATCAACGAGCTCAACCCCTTACTTATCGCCATCGCCATAAAAGCGTTGTTGACCCATTTCCGTTCCGGCAAACCGAAAGATATATTGCTCAACCCGATTGTCGTCAACAAACCAAGCTCCTCAACGCAATACTCAATCGTCTTCAAGGTCTCTTTAGGAGCGTCAGGCGACGACGATACCGTCATAGTCAACCCGTCCACAATCATATTAGACCCGCAAATACCCGATTGCCTAAACAACTCCAGCGATTCGTTGACAATCTTTATACGCTCATCGGCAAATTCAGGCACTCCGCTATCGTCAAGAGGCAAAAAGATAAACATCGCCCCATACTTTTTCATTAAAGGCAAAAGTTTTCTCCGTTTATCCTCTTCCCCCGATAAAGAATTGACCAACGCTCGACCCGGATAATGTTTCAACGCCTCCTCAATTACCTCCGGCGAAGAAGAATCTATACACAACGGCAAATCAGTTATCCCCGTGAGAGTAAATATAGCTTCTCTCATTATATTTAACTCATCTACATCGGGTGCCCCAACATTAACATCTAGTATACTCGTGCGTGCGTTTGCCTGCTCCACGGCAAACCGTTTGAGCTCGGTCATTTTTCCTTCGGTGAGTTCTTTTGACAATAATTTTTTGCCTGTCGGGTTGATCCTCTCTCCGATAATAGCTACGGGCTTATCTTTATCGAAGAAAAACGTCTTAGAGCGTGACGATACCGCTTGGATATTTGTTCTTGTCAGTTTCGATGGCGTTTGTTTGACAAAAATATCTTTGATTTTTCTGATAAACTCCGGTGTCGTACCGCAACACCCCCCCATAATATTCACCCCCGCAGAGACGAAATCAGGGATATACCCCGCAAATTCCCGTGCCGACATATCAAAATGAGTTTTACCGTCTTTTAAGACCGGCAATCCCGCATTCGGTTTAGCAAACAGAGGCACACAAGCATAAGGTGCTTGGGTTTTAAGGATATCCAGCATCATATCCGGACCGCAACTACAATTAGTTCCCACTGCGTCAGCCCCCAAAGATTGAAGCGTTATCAGTGCAGTTATAGGATCGGTCCCGGTTAAAGTTCTATTCTCATCGGAATATGTCAAAGATAACATCACTGGCAGATCACACAGATCTTTTGCCGCAAGAAGAGCGACTCTCGCTTCTTGGATATCCATCATCGTTTCGATAACCAACAGATCCACTCCGCCCGCTAACATACCTTTTATCTGTTCGGAGAATATATCGTATCCCTCATCAAAAGATAAAGGTCCGATCGGTTTGATGAATTTACCCATTGAGCCTATCGAGCCCGCAACATAAACATCCTCGCCGACAGCCTTTTTAGCTATCTCAACCAACCTTTTGTTTAATTGATGAACTTCATTTTCCAACCCATACGTCTGTAATTTTAATCTATTTGCCCCAAACGTGCATGAATAGACAATATCAGCACCCGATTCAGCGTAAGAAGCGTGAATCTTAGATATGACATCAGGGTTTTCCACCGCCCATTTCTCAGGACAGACCCCCACAGGCATGCCCTCTTTTTGCAAGAACGTACCCGTCGCACCATCCAGTACAAGACATTTTTTAGATAACATATCCAGAAATTCTGATTTTTTCACGAAAATTCGCCTCCGAAAATTTTTTTCAGGTTGTCAATTCCTATCGTGAAACCAACCCGCCACGGCAGTAACCGATTTCTCAGGTTTCAATAGATGATGATCCGTCACAACAACACCTATCTGACCCAATCCCAACAGATCATCTATCATATTCTGACAGGATAAGTCAAAATCATTGTACCCCGGGCTATAACGTATTGTTGTGTTGTATCCTTTTTGGATCCCGATTTTTTTGACCATATTGTGTAACGAATCCATCACCGCATCAACAACTTCCGACATAATAGCATCTATAACTACACCTTTAGACATCTCTTTTGAATCGGTCACATAATAATCACGCTTAGCACAGATATCCTCACCGATCGTAACCGCCATCACAACAGCGATATCCGAATCTTTTAGCAACTTGTGTAAAGAGTTACTTTTTATCCTGTGAGTTGAATCCAACTCCAAAAAATCTTCCCCGTCTTTTAAATCCAACATGGAATACAATCCTTTGGCATCCATCAGAATGCGGGCTTCATCCGACATCTGTTTTATCAGGTTATCGGTTTTCTCATCAGGTTGCTGTCCCACACGATACCCCAACCTGCGCAAAATAGGCAACCTTGGATAATCAAACGATATGTTAGATAAATAAACAGGTTCAGGCAAAATATAAATCCTCCATTTTGTCCATTTTAACATAAAAAAAATTTTTCAGGACAGATTTTATTGAAGAATATCTCAGAAGAGATCTTTTTTTAAGCTTTTGGATCAAAATATAAAGCGAAGTAATCCCCTATCTATTTGTAGCGCAAATTTTTCTAACCGATTCACCCAAACTTTTGATATGATATTTTCCGATTAAATACCTCACATATTTTTCTCTTTTTCCGATAAGACTGTGTGGCTTGTGTAAAAAAAATATGGGATACCATTATGAACAGTACCAAAAAAGATTCTAAAAAAGATTTTCTAAAAATACTGATTGTCGATGACGAATTGGTTTTTCTATCTCTCATCGAGGAGGTTTTCGCCTGTGAAGGGATAAAAATCAAAACCACGGGTGACTCCACCGTAGCGATGAAAATAATCGAGGAAGAAGGCGTGGATATTCTGGTCACCGACCTTAAAATGCCAAAATTTAACGGAATTGACTTAGCCACAAGAGCAGTAAAAATCTGCCCCGATACACAGATAATATTTATGACCGGCTACAACGAACCACAAGAAGATACAACCGACTTCCAAAACTATTTTCTACTGAAAAAACCGTTCCATATAGAAGAAATAGTCAACCTGATTAAACATTTCGTATAATTAATTGATCTGCTCCATCAATCTAAACTCTTCTTCTTTGGTGAGGGCGGTCTTCTTTTTCAGCTTCTTTTTGCGGGATTTCACGAACGAGTTGGATTCCTGATCGAAATAGAGTATCCCCGATTCAGCGGTGGTGGAGTATTTTATATCCAATAGACCGTCTCTATTCAGGTCTTCAATAAGAGGTTTTTGCTTTAGCTGACCAAACAGAAGAATCTCATAAACAGGAAACAAATAACTGGATTTTGGCAATTTCTCAAAAAATTTCAGATGAGTTTTACCTTGGTGAAAATGGAATATCAGTATCTGGTATTTCGCCTTATTAGCCACAAATTTGCCGATAGCCATCTCGTCTTGAAGAGCTACAAGCACCGAAGGATTAAATAAAAACACGGTTAAACTGACATACAATACTAAAAAAAATTTCATTTTGACCTCATCTAGTAGAGTTATCGGCTAACCGCAAAAAAAACAAACTTTTCAACCGCAAAAAAAACGAGGGACCCCGTACAGGCTCCCCCGTTAAATAATCATAACTATTTTTAACGATCAAATTTAAAGATTATCTCGTTATCTTTGCTCATGCCCATCTCGTCTCGCGCTATTTTTTCCAACACAACCGAACCGTGTTTTAAACCGTGAAGAGAACTATCCAACCTCGCCTTTTCGTCTTCACGGTCACGAAGTTTAGCCTTCAAAACATCTTCCTCTTTCAGAAGACGTTGTACTCTAAAAAATCCGGGAACCAAAAAATACGCTCCGACAAGAAAAAACATTGTTATAAAAAGAACCGATGTTATTTTTTTCCATGGAACTTTTTTTGATCTCACTTCAGCAGTGTGCCCCCGTAAATGGCTTCGTCGCCGAGCATTTCTTCTATTCTCAACAACTGATTATATTTACAGATTCTATCTGTTCGGCACAATGAACCGGTCTTGATCTGCCCTGCGTTTGTAGCTACGACTATATCAGATATAGTCGTGTCTTCCGTCTCACCCGAACGATGACTGACAACAGCTGTATATTTGTTCTGGTGCGCCATGAAAATAGCGTCGAGCGTTTCGGTCAGAGTACCTATCTGGTTAACCTTGATGAGTATGGAGTTTGCGACACCCATATCTATACCGGTTTTTAGTCTTTTTGTGTTTGTCACAAACAGGTCGTCTCCGACGAGTTGTGTCGTGTCTCCGATTTTTTCGGTAAGAAGTTTCCAACCATCCCAATCGTCTTCGGCAAGACCATCTTCTATAGAAAAAATCGGGTATTTTTTTGTCCATTCGGCATAAAACTCAACCATAGCTTCGCTACTTTTAACGCTGTCTTTTTCCGCTTTGAGAATGTATTTGCCGTCTTTGTAAAATTCGCTTGACGCAGGATCAAGAGCGATAAAAATATCTTCACCCGGCTTAAAACCGGCTTTCTCTATACTTTCCATAATCACCTGCAACGCTTCTTCGTTAGATTGCAAGTTCGGCGCAAACCCGCCTTCATCGCCGACGGTTGTTATCAAACCTTTGGAATTCAGAACTTTTTTTAAAGTATGAAACGTCTCCGCTCCCATACGTAACGCCTCTTTAAAGGTCGGCGCACCTATCGGCATAATCATGAACTCCTGTAAATCAACATTATTATCCGCATGAGAACCGCCGTTTATTATGTTCATCATAGGTACGGGCAAAACTTTTGCGTTGACTCCACCAATATAATTGAACAATGGCATATCAGTTGCCGCGGCGGCAGCTTTAGCAACCGCAAGAGATACACCCAAAATAGCGTTAGCACCCAACTTAGATTTGTTCTCCGTTCCGTCAAGATCAATCATGGTTCTGTCTATTTCAACCTGATTTAGCGCATCCATTCCGCAAACTTCCGACGCGATAACATCGTTTACATTATCAACCGCCTTAGTGACGCCTTTACCCAAATACCTTGATTTGTCGCCGTCACGCAGTTCCACCGCTTCATGCTCACCCGTTGACGCTCCGGACGGTACAGCCGCCCTGCCTACAACGCCCGATTCCAACTCTACATCTACCTCGACAGTCGGATTACCGCGCGAATCCAGTATCTCTCTTGCCCAAATGTCGGTTATAATTGTCATAATAATCACTCCCTCTTTTTATAATTTATGTTTAACAGTTTTGAGACTGAATTATACCGATAATTTATTTTTATGCAACAACCATTTTTTAAGCGATAATATACGACAATAAAAAAGTAGATAAAAGAAGATAGATACTAAGCCCGACCATATCATTGATGGTAGTAATGAGCGGTCCCGACGCCACAGCAGGATCTATATTGAGTTTTTTGAACAATATCGGCACAAAGATACCCACAATGGACGATGCCGATACAGCTAGAAACATCGACACCCCTATAATTATACCCATAACAACGTTACCACGCCAAAACCTAGTAATCAAAAACAAGATCCCGCCACAGACCGTACCCAAAATAAGCGCAGTACGAATCTCTTTATATATGTTAGACATGATATTGTAACTAGACAAATGACCCAAAGCAAGACGCCTAACCATAATAGTGCAAGATTGCAACCCCGTATTACCGCCTGTCGCCATGATTACAGGTATGAAAGAAACCAAAACTATCGCCTCTTTTAAGGTAATCTCAAAACACCTTATCACCGTTGCAGACAGCAGACTCCCGAAAATACAGGTTACAAGCCACGGCAACCTGATCTTAGCTATCTTAAAAGCGGATTGACTGAAAATCTCTTCGTAATCGGTACCTGCCATACGATAGATATCTTCTGTGTTTTCCTCGTCGATAACATCTAAAATATCGTCAACCGTGATACGCCCAACCAACCTGTTTTCGTCATCGACCACAGGCAAAGCAGGTATATCGTATTTCTTAACTAAACCCGCAACCTGTTCCTGATCTAAATACGCCGAAACCGTAACCGTATCTTCGTCTACAAGATCACCGAGCGTCTGGTTTTTACCCGAAAACAGTATCCTCTGTATAGGCACAGATCCCACAAACCGATTCTCATTATCCACAACATAAATATAATAAAAAGGTTCTTCCAACTCTTTTTGACGGATATACTCTATCGCCTTTGCAGGTGGAGTATTGACATTCATAGCAACATATTCCGACGACATCAACCTGCCTGCAGTATCCTCAGGATAACGCAGAATCTTTTTTACTTTGTCAGATTCAGATTTCTCCATAAGGTCAAGAATATGTGACGCACTCTTCTCTTTCAGCTCCGATACCGCATCCGCCACCTCCTCAGATGGCATATGGTCAAGAATTTTCGCCACTCGCTCAGGATCGGTCTCCCCGATAATGTTGCCGACTATCTCAGGGTTGGTTTTTGCCAAAACCTCCGCCTCGGTCTCTATATCAAGAACGCTCAAGATTCTGTTCTGGTCGTCTGTATCAAGAGCTTTTAGTATCTCGGC